>DASVHB010000168.1:0-5691 GCA_036379195.1 Pirellulales bacterium | reverse complement strand
CCTGCCGGAGCGCTTCGGTCCAGCGCTGGTCGACTAAGGCCTCGTGCAGTTGAGCGCTCAAGCGGCGGCATTCCGCACCCCTTACCTTACACGCATTGCGCACGCCTTCCAAACTCGGCACCGTCGGCGCCAGTGCGATCGCCGCCGATAGCTCCTGCTCGGCACGGGCAAACTCGCCAGTCCGGCAATGCCGCTGGGCGGCGATCACCCGCCGAGCGGCCTCGCGCAGCGCTCGTGCCGGCTGCGTCAGCGAGGCCCGCTCTGCCAGATCGTCCAGTCTCGCCAAGGCGGCGGCCGGTTCGCCCGCCGCCAGATAAGTCTCGGCCTCTCGCATGCGTCGCTCAATCAGGTTCTGTCGCAGCTCGGCCACGTGGTCTTCGTCGGCGCCCCAGGCGCGGGCCATTGCCAGGTCGTGGCAACCGGCCGAGGTCTGGCCCATCGCCAGCCGCCGATCTGCCCGGCCCGCCAATTCAGCGGCCACTTTGGCCAGCAGCTTTTTGGCGGGCAGAAACTCGCGCAGCTCTCCGTCGCCCAAAAGAGCACCGGCTTCTTCGAGACGGCCGTTGCGAAAGGCTTCGTCAGCCGCCCGCAACTTGATTCGCCAAGGCTGAAACATGGTCGAGTGCGGAGTGGAGGAAGAGTGCGGAATGCGGAATGCGGAGTGCGGAATGAAGAGTTGAATCACGGACGTGGCTGGAATTCCATTCCGCATTCCGCACTCCGCATTCCGCACTTGCTTCTAGTCGTCTAGTCGGCCGCCACCTCGACGGCCTTTTGGTCGCCAAAATACTCGGCGACTTCTTCCACAATGTTTTCTGGGGCCGGTTCGGTTACCGGAATCTCGTCGCCCAAAGCGCCCTCGGCATTGACCAGCTTCTCGGCCACCGTTAACCGTGTGCGCAGATCGGTCACCAGTTCTTTGACGCGCGACAATTGGCTATCGTCAAACTTATAATCGCTGGTCGTCTGGGCCGCCTCGACCATCTTCAACCGTGCTTCAAGGTGCTCGACGTCGACTTCGAGTTGCCGCTTGGCGTCGAGCATGCCCGCCAGCTTATTGCGGGCGGCCTCGAGGCTGCGTTCGCGGGCCGCATGCATTTCTTTCAGGCTGGCCAGCGTGGCGTCTTTGGTCTTGAACCGCTCGAAGCGGTTGGCCAGGTCGACTTTCACACGGTCGGCGGTGTAGCGGTGGCCGGCGTATTGAAAATGGCTTTTGCCGGTCGAAAGGTCGTCTTTGAGCTTGATCAGCTCGCCGCGGTCTTTGGCCAGCCGCGTCCCGGCCTCTTGAATCTGTTTGTCGAGCCGTTCGACCTCGACTTCTTCCTTGGCGATGACGTGCATGTTCTTGCGGATGTCGGGCACGAGGTCTCTGACCATTCGCCGCGCCCGCTCGATCTCAAATTCGATGGGCACGCTGTTCTTGACCGAATCTTTCACCCAACCCGCTGAAGTGCAGACATAGCTGGCGGCTTCGCGCCCGAAGAGCACCAGGCTGACGAGCGTGGCGGCCGCCCCGCCCAGAATCAACTTTTTGACCATGACACCACTCCTTCGTACTAAGCGGCCCGTCGACGAGCCGAAAACAGGAAACGGCGGCCCGCGCGGGCCTGCCCATGAAATGAATTCGCCGCCACTTGAGCAATCTTGGGAAACTGGCGATATTTTCACGCCTGACACGATCGGCGCGGGCCGATTATGATGGAAAGTCGCATGATTTCTCAAACCGCCGAATATGCCCTGCGGGCCGTGGTCTTTCTGGCCGATCGGGCCGACGCGCCGCAAACCACGCAGCAAATTGCCAAAGTCACCTGCGTCCCGGCGGGTTATTTGGCGAAGGTAATGCAAGGTTTGCGGCGAGCCGGGCTGGTGGCCGCTCAACGCGGATTGCACGGCGGTTTCAGCCTGGCCCGCCCAGCCGCCGAGCTGACCGTGCTCGATGTGGTCCGGGCAGTCGATCCGCTGCCGAGAATCGAACGCTGCCCGCTGGGCATCGAGGGGCACCAGACGCTTTGCCCGTTGCACCGGCGGTTAGACAGCGCGGTGGCTCTGGTGGAAAAAGCCTTAAGCGAATCGACGATCGCCGAATTGCTGGTCGAACCAAAACGTGGCAAAGGCCCCAAGCCGCTGTGCAGCCTGACAAGTTCGCCCGGCCATCCATGAGACACTCTCGGTGGCTGGGGCAGAAGCTGGCCGCATTCGATGTCGCAATCGCCAAACCTCAGCGCCGGCCCAGCGATGCCTCGGTGCCGAGCCTAAATGGGGCATCGCCGCGACGGAGCGAGAAAGCCGAAGTCGCCATGAGACGCGGCTTTGCCCCGGCCACCCCAACGCGCAGCGAGCCGAGTTGCCTGCGTCCCGATATTCTGCGCCGATCGCGTCAACGCGGTCTGGGCGCGGCGGTTTCTTCCTGCCCGAAGCGGGATATCGCCTCGCGGATGGCCGCGTCCAAACTTTGCAAAGTCACGGGCTTGCTCAGATAAACCTCAATCGGCTCCTGCTGCCGCACCACATGGTCGAAGTCGGGATGACCCGAGAGCAAGATGACCGGCATGGGCCGCGATGCCCGCAATTCTTCGGCGGTGGCCAGCCCGTCGAGCACCGGCATCTCCAGGTCGATGATGGCCAACTCGGGCGGATCGCCCTGGCATTGGTCGAGCAGTTGCTGGCCGTTTTCGGCTTGGCCCACCACGCGGTGCCCCAAGGCGGCCAACATGGCCCGCAAGGTGGCGCGCGTGAACGCCTCATCGTCGGCGATGCTGATCGATAAAGAACGCTTCATAGCTTTCGGCGCATAAAAAAACCCCAGCGGCGCGCAGGCCGGTGGAGCTTTCACAACTCATCCGCCATGATTCTATGTTTTTCGTCCCAATCGAGAAAGCCCCGTAAACGGCGGCTTTGAGCAGGGTGCCGCAGACGGCTCACGGCCCGCGACTCGATCTGACGAACCCCCTCTTTGGTGATGGACAACAGCCGCCCCACTTCGTCGAGCGTGCGCTGTTGCCCGTCCAGCAAGCCGTAGCGCAAGACAATCACCGTGCGCTGTCGGTCGTTTAGCTCCGTTAAAACATCGGCCAATCGCTGCTTCAACTGCCCGTGCGTCACCGCTTGCAGCGGTGTGTGCGAACGGTTGTCTTGAATCAGTTCGCCGACCGCCGCGCCGTCCTCGGCGTCGAGCGGGCGGTCGAGCGAGAGCGGCTCGCGATGAATTCGCAGTACGTGGTCGGCCTGCTCGGGCGAAAGGCCGGCCAGCTCGGCTACCATTTCGACGTCGGGGCGCACCCCATGCCGCTCGACCAGCGTGCGCACCGCCCCTTGCATTCGCCGCCAATGGTCAACAATGCGGTCGGGCAGACGAATCATCCGCCCTTGCGTGTGTACCGCCTCCTTAATCGCCTGCCGCACCCACCAGGTGGCATATGTGCCAAACTTGCCTTTGCGTGGGTCCCAGCGATCGACGGCGTGCAGCAACCCGGCGCTGCCCTCTTGAATTAGGTCCAAGAAGCCGACGCCGCGATGCCGATAGCGCTTGGCCAGCGCCACCACCAGCCGCAAATTGCGCGAAACCAAATACTGCTTGGCCCGCTCGTATTCGTTCTCGTGCCGCCGGCAGCGGACCATGTGCCGGCGCAAGGCGGCGGGCGTATCGAGCGTCAGCCATTTGAGCGGGCAAAGCTCGCGGCCGAGCAAGCTGCCCTCGTCGCTCAGTCCCTGCTCGTGCAGCCGCCGGCGCTCCTGAGCGAGTCGCTCGACCTTGGCCGCCACGTCGACTAACTGCCGCTGCCAGTGTTGAAGCTGGCGCGTGCGCAGCCTTAGCCGGCCCACTGCAGCCGCCGCCGCGCGGCGGCGCTGGCGGATGTCGCGACGAGCGGCTCTGCGCGCTTCTTCGGTTGCCTGCCGGCTGACGAGCGTCGCAAAATCTCGCCGGTTGCCACGTTCCGCGTTGATCAATTCCTTCAATACCACCGGCAGCAATTTGGTAACCCGCCCGCGTTCGGCGGTGTCGGTCGTGGCAAAGCCGATGGTGTGATCGAGCCGAGCCTGCCTCCGTCGCAGCCGCCGCAGCAGTTTGGCCACGCGGCGAAGTACAAAATCGCTTTGCAAAATGCAACGGCTGAGCACCCGACGTGAACGCATGAGCGCTTCGGCCGCCGCCGACTCTTCGGCCGTGGTAGGGCGCGGAAAACGGGACAGTTGACTGAGATACGTCTGAATCGCTTCGCTCTGGTCTCGTGAATATTTCATAGCGAGACGAGTCAATTGCATTTCGCGCGCCAACCAACTGCGAGCACCATGGGGGAGAATGAAATGCTGTCTCGAAATCGAATTGGCATTGCGTATGCGAGACTGGCCGGCGGGTCAGACGGCAACCACCAGCGGCATCGCATCTCGGGCCGGCGGCGGCCCGTGTCATCGATGCCAATCACTAGGGGCACCAGGAGCGTAGTGGGACGGAGCCTCTGGCCGGGCGGAGGAGAAACCGATGAAACCATTCTCTTGGACGTTGTGTGTGATCGCGTGGATGTCGTTGGCCTGCTGCAGTGAGGCGGCAACTCGTAACGCCAAGCCACCAGTTGCCGCGGTACTCGGGCGGCTCGATGCTTGGCTGGCCAGCGGAACCCACGCGGCGGGATGGCGCGAGTATTTGCAACTTGACGCTCTGCGAAAGGAAATCTCGCAAGCTGACAGCGCCGATTTGGGCAACGTAGAAGCGACGCTCAGGCGGCTCAGCGAAAATCGGCCAGGGCTTGAATTGCCGCCGTTTCTCGAACTGCGAACAGCACTGGAAGGCTGGCTGGCTCGGGCCGCGCTGCCCCAGGGCGCCCGGCTAAAGGCCGTTACCGATTCGCTGCAACGGCGGCAGTCGGTCGCGCCCGGCGCAAAGGCGAGCCACGCGCCCATGACCTTGGTCTCCGAACAAAGGCCGGCCGAAGAAGCCCTGCGGGCACAACGCGAATTTGCCCGTCGCCTGACAATCTTGCGAGTGCTGCTTGCCGCCTATGCGCGCGATCCAACGCCTTGGCTGGCGGACGAAATCGGCGCCACGCTCGATTGGCTCGACGCCTCCGGCAATGCCGAGCCGTTGGTAGAGGCGGTGCGCGACTACTATGGGCATCCGAACGTTTGGATCGACGTTTCCCAACGGACCCTGGCCAGCGGCGTTGAAGGCGCCCTCGAGCGGACGATTGCCGTCGAAGATTCTATTCTGGGCACCACGGTACGCGGAAAGGGCACCACCAAGGCGACCAAAGCGCTGATCTTCGCGCCGCACGACGAGCGAGCTGTGCTGCGTTTGCACGTTCGTGGAACCATCGACACGGCGACACTAGGGCGAAATGGACCCGCGCGGATTCACAGTCGGGCGCGAACCACCTTCCGCGCCGAGAAGGACTTTTGGTTGAGCGAAGAAGGCCTGAAGGCCTTGCCGACCGTCTGCGTGGCGGAGACCACCACGTTGGCGGCCAAGGTCAGCGCGGCGGCGCCGGGCGTCCGCGGCAGAATTGTCAAACGCGTCGCTCAGCGGCAGGTGCGGCAAAAAGGGGCCGAGGCCGATCAGATTGCCGCTCGGCACGCGGAAGACGAAATCCGCGAATTGGTCGATCAGGAAGCCAGCGAACTGGTCGCACGTATCGACCGCTGCGCCATCGCTCCGCTGTTATCGCTGGCCGATGGTTCGGCTGGGCCGGTGCGCTT
>DASVHB010000167.1:0-18557 GCA_036379195.1 Pirellulales bacterium | reverse complement strand
CACTGCCGATCGCTAGCGAAGATGGAGGTGCCCGCGCCGATGGTGAAGGCCGATGCGTCTGCCCACGGTGGGTTGTGGCGGTACGGCATAGACAGCGGCGCCGTTGCCCGACACGCTCGTCGACAATCTCGGCGCCGCCGGTATCCGTTGACACCAGCTTTTGCCTCTCTACCATTGATTGTGGCTTAAAAGAAGGACTGTCTGCCATGGAAACCCTGAACATCGCCATTCCAGAGTCGTTGAAGGTGTTTGCGCTGGAGCAGGCGTTTAAAGCAGGCTTCGGGGACGTCAGCCAGTACATCGGCGAGTTGATTCGGGCCGACCAGAGGCAGGCCGCGGAGGCAGTGCTCGAAGCGGAGATTATCAAGGGCTTGCGCAGTGGTGAATCCACGCCGATGATGGACGAGGATTGGCGCGAGCTTCACGCGCGGATAAAGCGAGCGCCGTTGTCGCGGCCATCCGGCGACGGCAAAGTCGATACATGCCAACCGCCACGCTCGACATACCGGAAGGATTGCTGAATGCCACGCTCGGAAGGTACTCCGCGTATTGTGGCCGGAACGATGGCGACGTAGAATCGAAGCCATGCCCTTGAAGGAGATGCCGTATGTCGACAGCGCCAGGTTCCCCGACCGACATCGCGCGCGCCGAAACCCATTCAGCCGTGCTGGTGGGGCCGCGACCTGACCTTGATGAGGTCGTGCGACGATTCGAAGCGGCCGCTGAAAGCCTCGGTATTGACCGCCCCACAGGCGCCGAGTTGATGCGGCTTTGCGCCGAAGTCGCGGCCCTTACGACCGAGCTGTTCCCAGAAGGGTTCCACATCCGCGTCAAGAACGATCCCGAGATCCCCAACGATCTTTACTTCGTTTTCTCGGCTCTCGCGGCGGGTGACATCGATCACATCGTCACTCAAAACGATCAATGGCACCGCCGCATCAGGCAGAGCGAAGGAAGCCGGCACGGACTTTTTCGCTTGGCGATCAACGCCCATTAATGGATCCAGCCGAATTCATTTCGCTTGCCGTCCGGCTCTCGAACAGCCAGCGCGAGGCCGACCTCCGCACCGCTGTAAGCCGCGCCTACTATGGCAGCTTCCACCTGGCACGCGACCTTCTGCGGGACTGTGGGATTCAGTTTTCGGGTAAAGATCTCTATAAAGCTGAAATCCATCAGAAGCTACGCTACTGCTTGGGCGAGTCTGACAACGAAGAGGCGGTGCTCCTCGCCAAGAAGCTTGGTTCACTCCGTGACCGGCGAAACGAGGCCGACTACGATCTCGATTCAACGACGTTCACGCACCCAACCAATGTTGCCCTTGAGATCCGCATTGCGCAAGACATCGTCGAGTCGTTGACGCGGTGCCGAACGGAGCCGACGTTTTCAGGCCTTCGTGACAAGGTGCGCGCTTATGCGCGTCACGTTCTGAGGCTTCCACTGGAACGCGAATAACCGGCGTTTCGAAGCGGCCGCGGCGCAAACGATCTCCGTGTCCGTGCCGCAACGGCAGTAATGTCATTAGGCCGATGAGACCAGATCGCGGCTTTGGCAAGAACGTTGAAGAGCATAGTCGGTTGCACGCCTGTGTTGTTGTTCGTCACCCCACCACGGCTTTCGGCGGTTCCGCGGCGTGGGTGGCGGCGCCGTTGCCCGACGCGGTCGTTATGGGCTCGTTCTGCGAGAACTTCACGAGCGAGTCGGGAATCTCAACGCCGCCGATGTCGCGCAGCACCTGCATCATGGGCGGCAGCGTGCGGGCCATGCCGTGCAGAAAGCTGGCCGTGTTGGTGGTGCCGTTCTGCCCGCCGTTCTCCCAGACGACCACTTTGTCGAATTTGATCTTCGAGATCGCCTCGGCCGAAGCGGCCGCCAGATGATCGAGATGTTCCAGCATGAGCAGTTGAAACGCCTGCTGCGCGCCGCCGCAAGCCGCGATGATCTGTTTCAACCCCTCGCCCTTCTTGGCCAAAATCTCGTACTGGCCCCGGGCTTCGGCTTCGAGCCTGGCGTAGATGGCGCTGGCTTCGCCTTCTGCCTCGATGCGGCGCTTTTCGGCTTCGGCTTCGGCTTGCACCACGACTTTGGCCTTCTCGGCCTTCGCCGGGGCTTCGAGCGCGGCTCGGCGCTCGGCCTCGACGCGCTCCGCCTCGGCCAGCGCGGCCTTGGCCATGGCGCGGTTTTGGGCTTCGAGCACGGCGGCCTCCGCCTCGCGCTTGCGGGTCTCGCCCACGGCGTAAGCGTCGGCCTTTTTGACTAATAGTTGGGCCTGCGCGGCGGCGATCTCCGCCTGCGCGGCGCTTTCGCCGGCGACCGCCTTGGCGTTGGCGTCGGCCAGGGCGATGCGCATCTTGCGTTCGGCGTCTTTCACCTGCGCTTCACGCTCGAAGCCGGCGGTCTGCTCGCCGATGGCCTGCTCTTTGGCCAGCGCGGCCAGGCGGACGGCCTGCTCGCGCTGGGCCTCGCGCGTGCCGATCTCGCGCAGCTTGGTGGCCGAGGCGACCTGAATCACCTTGTCTCGTTCGGCTTCGGCCACGCGCGTCTCGCCCAGCTTCTCTTGCTCGGCCACGTCGCCGCGCGCCTGCTGAATGGCCTGAGAGGCCGCCTTTTGCCCGATGGCGTCGATGTAGCCCGATTCGTCGGTGATGTCGGTGATGTTGACGTTGATCAACACCAGGCCGACCTTCTTCAACTCGGGTTCCAACGAACGTTGAATGTGCTCCAGAAACGTGTCGCGGTCGCGGTTGATGTCTTCGATCCGCATCGAGGCGATGACCTGCCGCAACTGGCCGAAGATGATCTCTTCGGCTTGCTCCTTGATCTGCACCGTGTTCAGCCCCAGCAAACGGATGGCGGCGTTCTGCATCACCTCGGGGCTGGTGCCGATGGCCACGGTGAACACGCTGGGCACGTTGACGCGGATGTTCTCCGCCGACAACGCGCCGCGCAGCGGGACCTCGATCTGGATCGGCTCGAGGCTCAGCCAGTCGTAGTCCTGAATGAGCGGCACGATGAACGCGGCGCCGCCGTGAATGCACTTCGACGCCTCGCCGCTGGCCGCCTTGCCGTAGATCACCAACACGCGGTTGCTCGGGCAACGTTTGTAACGCGCCGCCAGCGGGATAAGCAGTCCGAAGAACACGGCCATCACGGCGATGGCGATTCCGCCCAGCCAGAACAACAAGCTGCTGGACCCTTGGGCGAATAACGGAGACATCGACAACAGTTGACTAGACATTTGCGGTCCTTTCCAGCTCGGTTACCGGTTCCACCTCGACGGTGTCGGGTCCGAGCACATCGACGACGACGATTTGGGCTCCCACAGGCAATGGGCCGTGGGCGGTCATCGCTTCATATTCCATGGTTCGATTCTGAACGTTGATGTGGATCTTGCCGGCCCCCGATTGATGGGCCGGAATCCGCAGATAGACCGTGCCGGGGCGGCCGATCGCGCGCTCGATGCGCACGGTGCCGTCGCACCGCAGGCGGTTGAGCGATTGCATGAGCCAATGCACGCCGTACATCGCCGCGCCGCCGGCCGCCAGCGCCGCGACAAACGTCAGCTCGCCCGACAGCGCCGCGGAATCGCCGGCCAGGCCGACGAGCCCAAAAAACGTGAGCGCGGCGACGACCGTGCGGAACGTCAGCAGGCGGACGAACGACGTGGTGGCGTGATGGCCCGTTTCATGACCGCCCGTTTCATGATCGCCCGTGTCGTGCATCGCGTCATGAGTTGTTCCGCCATCGTGGCCGAAATGAAAATCGTGCGGCACGTCATCCGGCACGCCGCCGGGCATGTCGTGCCCCAGGCCTAACAACGTCATGAGAAACTGACAGAACAGGATGGTTCCACCGACGACGGCGGAGACGCTGTAAATGATGGTGGCCATCGATGCGACCCTTATCGAAATGCCTGCCCTCCGCAAGACATTCGCCACGGCGGAGGGAATCTTGGCCCTCGCCTGGCGCAGATCATCATCGTGCACGGCTGGCCCGATGTCAAATTTCGATCAGCATCTGATGTGCGTAAATACTTGGCCAGCACCATTTTCCATTCCGGTTCGTCGCGGCGAATCTGTGCCAACCGACGAGCAGTCTTGAACAGAAGGCAACGAAGTGAACGAAGGAAGGAATCGTTCTATCTGAAGTAATCTCTTGGTTATCTTCGCTTCTGTTCAAAACGAGTTAGTCACCTAAGAGCTTCTCGATCTCGGCCGCGGGCGGAGGCGATGACAAATGATTCCACGCCACTTTGCCCTGGCGGTCGATGAGAAAGTAGCTAGGCAAATCGTCGATGCCAAAGCGGCGTAGAGTCTCGAACGAATCGATCAGCACCGGGAAATCCAAATGGTGCTTTTCGACTAAACGTGCGCCGTGCTTTGCATCTTGCTGCGTTTGTACGCCGACAATGACCAGGCCTTTTTCATAAAACTTGCTGTGCAATTGCTTGAGCGCCGGCAGACGCTCGGAGAAAGAAGGCGAATCGCTTAGATTGAAGAATACCAGCAATACGGCATTGCCCTTCAGGTCCTTCCAGTCGAGCGATTCGCCTCCGGTGTTGAACCAGGCGCCGGTGAGCTTAGGCGCGGTCGACCCGCGAATTGTTTTTTGTATCTCGACCCGCTCGACTGCGGCGCGAGCCGACCACTCTTCAACTCGCTCGGCGATCAGCAACTCGCCGTCGTCCATCACATTGGTTTCGCCATCGGTGATGCGGTTGATCACCTGGCCCCCGGAAAAACTCGTGCCGCCGGTCCTAAGCTCTTGATGGTTGAGCCGCAGCAGGCAATCGGCGGCGCCTTGTTTTGGCCCGGCGGCGACGAAAAACCAGGGCTTGACCAGCGTGCCCACCAGCTTTCCGCCGCCCGCGGATCCCCAAAGATCTCCGTCCGGATCACGTCCGGGCAGCGCGATGTCGGGCCAAACGTCATCGGGTGTTTTGGTTTGCCGCCGGCACCGAAGGTTGCCGAATTCGTCACGAATGAAATACAGCCCGCCGCGATAGTCGAGCCGCAGCGATCCGGGGCGGTGAACGTCGATCTGCGGCGGCTCGTCGCCGACGACCTTGGCCAGCACGATCTTCCATTCCAGTTCGTCGCGGTCGGTGCGACGCTCGACGAGCAGCCACCCCTGCTCGACCCACGCGCGACAGGCGCCCGAGGGACTGTCGTTGTTGGGCCACGAATAGGGCGGCAGTGCGACGGTGGTGCTCCAGCCGTCGCTGAGCTTGGCCGGCGCCGCTGGTCCATCGGCCGCCGGAGAGAAGGGCGGCAACACCGCAAAAGCGAGTAGTGCGAGAGCGGCGGCGACACCGTTGCAGCAATTGTAGGATGGCTGCCGTGAAACGGCTTCGCGCATGTGAGTCACCTGACGATTTCTTGGATTCGTAAATCCGTGTCGTAACCGAATGATTCTTGAACAGAAGGCAACGAAGAGAACGAAGTGAGTTGGCAGGTTGGCGCCGCTCGCGCATTGTACTGCCTGCTGGGCAGTGCCGCCATCATTGCCAAGAATAAGCTAAAGTTGTGCAGCCGTATAGCGATGCGATCAGTCCATCCCCGTATCACGAGACTCCGATGGCGATGAAGCTTGGTAGAATCAAGGTTCCATGCCCAGAAAACTCTCAACCCGAATCTTCGTTTCGATCATCGGCGTGCTCGCCCTGGCGTTGCTGAGCAGCGGCGCCTCGCTGCTCACGGCCTGGAAGATCGGCAATCTTCTGCAGGGCACCGCTCAGGAAAACTTGCCCGGCATGCGCGTGGCCGGTGAACTGGAAGCGGCGCTGCTGGGCCAGCAGGGGTGGGTGTCGTCGTACATTCTGGAGCCGGGCAAGCGTGCCTGGCTCGATGAGCTGGAGTCCCGCAAGGCCGCCTTCAAAACCTGGCTCACGCAGGCTCGGGACATCGCCCACACCGAGCGCGAGCGCAAGATTCTGAACCAGCTCGAACGAGTCTACGACCAGCACGACGCCAAGCGCCGCGAAGTCATTCGCATGTTCGACGAAGGTCAGGTCGATCTTGCCCGGCAGATACTGCTCAGCGACGTGAGTCGCCTGCACGACGAATCGTCTCGACTGTGCCGTGAGTTTATCGCGGCCAACATGGAATCGGTGGAGCAGGCCAACGCGCGCGCCAGCAGCCGCATTCGCCGCGATACTTGGATTGTGGCCGGCTGCGCGGCGTTGACCTTGGGCCTGGGCAGCGCGCTGTTCTGGCAGTTTGTACACGGCGTGTTGCGACCGCTGCGGCGGATGGTGGCCGAGGCGGAAAGCTTCGCGCACGACGACGGCAGCCCGGCGGGAATTCACGACGACGAACTGCGGGCCGTGGGTGCCTATTTGCGGCTGCTGATGTCGGACGTGGCCGACGCGCGGACGACGCTGCGCGACAGCCGCAGCCGGCTGGTACACGCCGAGAAACTTGCGACGGTTGGCAAGCTGGCCGCCAGTGTGGCCCACGAAATCCGCAATCCGCTCACGTCGCTGAAGATGTGGCTGTTTTGGATCCGCAGCGCCGTGCCCGCGCGGGGCGATGTCGATCAGGCGTTCGACGTGGTGAGCGCAGAGATTGCCCGGCTCGAGAACGTGGTCCGCAATTTTCTCGATTTTTCGCGGCCCGCCGAGCCGCAGCCGCGGCCCTGCGACGTGCCGGAGCTGATCGGCATGACGTTGCAATTGATCGGGCACCGCATCGACCAGCAACAGGTTTATCTGCGGCGTGACGACGCGCCTCAACTGCCCGCCGCGATGGCCGATGCCGATCAACTCAAGCAGGTCTTGATCAACCTGCTCGATAACGCCCTGGAGGTCACTCCGCCCGGCGGCGAGCTGACCATCTCGACCGCGCGTGAAAACGATAAGGCCGGTCAGCCAATGGTGGTCGTGCGGGTGCGCGACTCGGGGCCGGGCGTGTCGCCGGAAATCGCCGAACGCATTTTTGAACCGTTTTTCACAACCAAAGAGCATGGCACCGGCTTGGGGCTATGCATCGCCGCCAATATCATGGCGCTGCACAATGGCCGGTTGACGCTGGAAGAATCGGCGGCGCCGGGAGCGTGTTTCGCGGTTTGGCTTCCGATCGCAAACGAGGCGCCAACGTGATGCGCCGCGCGAGCGAGATGCGCCTTGCAGGCCGCTGGCTGGCAGAAGTTAAACATGGTAAATTGGGGCAGTTCCAGACACCGGCACAAGCGTGACAGATGCCCGTTAATCTCGACAAGCCGCATCTCTGGAAAGACGATACGCGGGCGTCGGTGGATCACTACAACAAGTGGTTCATGAAGTTCGCCCCAAAAGCATTCCGGGATACGCGGGTTGACGTCACGAAAAAAGTCGAGAAGGCGGTTCTCGACAGCAATGACATGCGAGACTTGTCGCCTGATTTGCTCAAGGCTTGGCCGGGAGTATTGCCGACACTGCGTATGTCGTGCTGTCCGCCGTTGGCCGTAGACCGGCTCATCGGGCTTTCCTACGCAAGCAAAAGCCTGGTGAAGAATATGGAACTGGGGCGACTTTCCCTGAAAATGCGAGAGGAACTTCTCGCGATGCAATTGGCGAGCATTGCCAACGTGATCAGCCGATTGTTCGATCCTGATATTTTTGTCTGGCTTCCGGAGCGCCGGGAGCCTACCGCGGAAGAGCGGCTGCGCGCGTCGACGATCGTGGCAGACCGACTTACGGGAGCCGTCGCCAACCCGATCATCAAAAACGCCCAAGAGAAACGCCAGCTTGCCGAGATTGCCGCGTACCTGAAGAAAAAGGGCTACAACAAAAAGACGCACTCCCCCGGTGCGCCGCTCGACACCATGGCGCCGGGAACCTTCACGTTCCATTATCCGGTGCTGACGGGAGCCGAAGGGCACCAGGTTTTTGTGTCGGTCGACGCCTTAATTCAGCCGCACGTGCCGCGGGCAAATCGGCTGCCTGTCATGGTCGAAGCCAAGTCAGCCGGCGATTTCACGAACACAAATAAACGGCGCAAGGAAGAGGCGAAGAAAATCAGTCAGCTCAAGGCGACCTTCGGCAATGACGTCTGCTATGTCGTCTTCCTTTGCGGATACTTCGACAGCGGCTATCTGGGGTATGAAGCCGCCGATGGCATCGATTGGGTCTGGGAACACCGGATCAGCGACTTCGACCAGTTGGGGTTGTGACGCATGGCGGAGATTCTCGAAGCCGAAGCCGAGCGGCTAGTCCAACAACGGCGGCTCGACCAGCTCAAGACTGCCAAAGAGCGGAACCAGTGGGGACAGTTCGCTACTCCGCCTGCGTTGTCGCTTGAAATCGCTCGTTACGCTTGGAATCGGCTGCGACACCGTGAGGGCAGTTTCCACTTCCTTGATCCCGCGATTGGCACTGGCTCGTTCTTCGGGGCGTTCGCGCAAACATTCCCGAAGGAACGAATTGACTCGGCCACGGGCATCGAGCTCGATAAGCCATTCGCAGAGACGGCGACGGCCATCTGGCGACGATACGGTTTGCGCGTGATTCACGGTGACTTCACCAAGCAACCCCCCGAACCGATTTACAATGTTGTTCTCACAAACCCGCCTTATGTGCGGCACCACCATTTGGCGGCGGATGATAAGCGGCGCCTCGCCGAACAGGTTCAGGCGGCCACTGGCGTGCGGCTCAGCGGCTTGGCGGGCCTATATTGCTATTTCTTGCTCCAAGGCCATGCATGGCTCGCCCAGGACGCCCTGGCGGTATGGTTGATTCCGTCAGAATTCATGGATGTCAACTACGGCGACGAGGTGAAGCGCTATTTACTGGATCGGGTTTGCCTGGTGCAAATTCACCGGTTTTGCCCGTCCGACGTGCAATTTGACGATGCCCTCGTGTCGTCGGCCGTGGTGATTTTTGAGAAGCGCAAACCCTCGCCCGGCCATCAAGCGGTGTTCTCCTTCGGCGGTTCGCTCCTCGAACCAGCGAACGTGGAAGAAGTTTCGCTCGACCAATTACGAGCTACGAGGAAATGGACGTCGCTGCCGCGCAGGCAGCCTGACGTGGGGCCGCCCGGAGTGTGCAATCTCGGCGATTTCTTTACTGTGAAACGCGGGCTGGCCACGGGAAACAACGATTTCTTCATCCTCCCCAAAGCCCGGTTGGCGGAGTTGGGGATACCGATGGAGTGCGTGCGCCCGATCTTACCGAGTCCGCGGTTTCTCCAACAAGAGATCGTCAGGGCGGACCCTGACGGTTGGCCGCAAATCGAGCGGCAACTCGCCCTCATCGATTGCCATGCCGACGAAACGGTGATTCGCGAGCGATGGCCGCGCTTTGCCGATTATCTGCAATCGGGCAAGCGGCAAAGCGTGCATGAAGGGTATTTGACGAGCCGCCGCATCCCTTGGTATTCACAAGAAAAGCGCGAACCGGCGCCATTCGTTTGCACCTATATGGGACGCTCGCTTAAGAAGCCGTTCCGATTCATCTGGAACCGTACGCGCGCAACAGCGGCGAATGTGTATCTGCTGCTCTATCCGAAAGATTTTGTCTCGCGGCAAGTGTCGGAGAAAGCTGAGGATGTTTTTAAGGCATTGCGGGCAATTCAGCCCCAACACTTCTTAAGCGAGGGCCGCGTTTACGGCGGCGGTTTGCACAAGATGGAGCCGGCTGAACTCATGCGTTTGCCCGCCGGCGATCTGGCAACGATCTTCGACTCGGAGTTGCACCGGCAGCGCAGTCTTTTTTGATTCTCTCGCGATTTGGCATCGAGGCGATGCGGTGAGTAAAGTTCTCGTGGTCGACGACGAAGCGAACGTGCTGGCGGCGTTCGAAAAACTGCTTTCGGTGCATGGGCACGACGTCGTCAGCGCGCGGCATGGCCAGGCCGCTCTCGATCTGATCGAACGCGAGTCGCCGGACGCGGTGATTCTCGACGTGTGTATGCCAGGCATGGACGGGCTCGAGGCGCTCAGCCGCATCAAGCAACGCCACCCGCGGCTGCCGGTAATTGTGATGACCGGCCAAGGGACCGTCGATACGGCGATCGAAGCCACCAAACGCGGGGCGTTTGAGTATGAGCTAAAACCCTTCGACCCCGAAGGCATGTTGCGGCTGGTCGAGCGGGCCGTGCAGGGCGCAAGGCTCATGGACCGGCAAGTGGCGTTGGATCCGGAGGCGGTCGATCCCAGACATGACGCGCTGGTCGGCCAAAGCCCCATCATGCAGGCGGTGTATAAGCTGGTGGGGCGCGTGGCCGCCACTGACGCCACCGTGCTGATCCGCGGCGAGTCGGGCACGGGCAAGGAGCTGGTGGCCCGGGCCATTTATCAGCACAGCCGCCGGGCCGAGCGGCCGTTGTACGTGGTCAATTGCGCGGCCATCCCCGAGTCGTTGCTCGAAGCTGAGCTGTTCGGCTACGAGCGCGGGGCCTTCACTGGGGCCTACGTGCAGCGCATCGGCAAACTCGAGCAGGCCGATGGCGGCACGTTGCTGCTCGACGAAATCGGCGACATCTCGCCCTCGGTGCAGGCCAAGCTGCTGCGCGTCCTGCAAGACCGCAGCCTGCAGCGCGTGGGTAGCAACGACACCATTCGCGTCGATGTGCGGCTGCTCAGCGCCACCAACCGGAACCTGGAGCAGGCGATCGCCGAAGGACGGTTTCGCGAAGATCTTTATCACCGCCTGAACGTGGTTACCGTTCGCCTGCCGCCGTTGCGCGAGCGGCGCGATGATGTCGCGCGCTTGACCGATTTTTTTCTCGAACGATTCGCGCGCGAGATGAAAATCGCCGTACCGCCGCTTTCGGACGACGCGCGCGAGCAATTGCAAAATTACTCGTGGCCGGGCAACGTGCGAGAACTGGAACACTGCATTCAGCGACTGCTGATTTTCACCGGCGGCCATCCGATTCAGGCCGACGACGTGAAGCAAGCCCTCGCCGGCTCCGAGCAGCCAGGTTCGCCCTTCGATGCCGACGAGGCGCTGCGCGGACTGGTCGAGCGGTTCCTTCATACGCAGGGCGGTCCCGGCGCGTACGAACAGTTTGTCGCGCTGATCGAGCAACGCCTGATCGGCATGGCACTCGAACGCACACACGGCAATCTGGCCAAAGCCGCCAAGCTGCTCGGGCTGCCGCGCGCCACGCTATACGACAAAGTGCAAAAGCACGGGCTGGCGGCGTCGGAGCAAGAACGCGGCATTGCCGATTCCTGATCGAGCGCGGATCGCCCCGACGCTCCGCTTGGCACACCCAGCGAGATGCGCCGGAAAATCAGCGCATTCGACGGAAACCCGGCGCGGGCGGCCAATTCGCAAGCTGTGCATCCGCGCCGGGGCGGGTGGCACAACCCATTACCTATGCGGCATTTGTGACGCGATTCGAGCGTCAGTTCCAACCGCGGCACGGTCCGTGCATCAAACCCCGTCAAGGCGCGCCGCGTTCGACGGAGTTGAAGCCTCATTCGCCTCCGAGCGCGGCGCCCCTGAGGCCATTCGCACGCGATCACTCCCGCGCCACGGCGCTCGATGAATTAAATCTAAACGATCTAAAAATGATATCTTTATGCGCAAAATGAATCGCAGAATCGTGGCAGCGGCCGCCGGCGCCGTGGCCCTTGCCGTCATCATGAGCTCGCACAGCGATGCCGCACCGGCCGCGGCGTTGCAACCGGGCGATGAAGCTGTGGTGAGCGAGAACGGAACACCGTTGAAAATCGGTAGCGACACTTTGCTCACCCTGTCTCGCGGGCAGCGACTCACGGTGATTCAAATCAAGGGTCCGTGGGTGGGCGGCCGCGTGTCGGTCGACGGCCAAGAGCGAACCGGCTGGGTTTGGAGCGAGCGAGCACTGACGCCGCAGCAATTTGCCACGCAGCCGCGGCGCGTGCGCCGTTATTCTTTCGATCCTTCCGAACGACTGGCCGTGCCTCGCGCCACGTATAGCCGGGGCAACTCCGGTTCGTCCTCCGGCAGGCAGTTCATTATGGGTGCGACGCCCTACGGACCGAGCTATTGGCGGGCCGACCGCAAAATCAACGGCCTTTAAACATGGCAAGCAGCGCGTCGAGCGTCGATTGCTGAGCGTTCCCGCGCACCATCATGAAGGCGCGTCGGCCGCAGCCCATGCGGCCGCTGGCGAAGGTCCTTAACGCCTTTGCTCGGCACGCCAATGCTCGACCTGTCGGATCACGGCATCGATGGCCGCTGACGGCGCCGGCTCGATGCTTTCGAAGTGCCGGGCGGCTGCGCTGCGTGGGCGTACAGGGATGTTGCACGTGCAGCGATAGAGTTCGCCCTGCGAACCCCACGTCTCGAGCCGGTAATGCGGAGCTCCCAGTTCGCGGAGCCGCCGCTCGCTGCGAGCAAACGAGTCGTTCGGCCCGGCAGGCCGCTCGAGGCTTGCCAGCGGCGCGTCGTCGGCGCCTACCGTCGTCGCACGCGCTGTCGTTGGAGACGGCGGTGAATAATCGGTCTTTAGCAAGGGGCGAGCAGTCAGCGAGTGGGCTGTCGTCTGGCGAGTTGCCGACGAGCGAGCGCTGCGCGGCGAGGCGTTCCACAGCGGCGCGGTCTGCGCGATCTCGCCAGACGATACCGGTCGCACGTCGGTAATGATCGCCACGGGGTCGGCGGGGGCGGGGCGAACCGCGGTGATTCGAGCGAGCGGCGCCGCGGAAATTGGCGGCGCCTCGTCGGCGGCAACCGTCGGCGCTGTCTGGCCAGGTTCGTCCGCCAACAGCGGAGCGTGCGCCAATGGCGGCGGCTCTTGCGCGCGCGTCATGCCGGGCGATTCTTCTTTTTCCTGCGAGACCGCCACCGGCTGTCCCTGCCAGGCTGATTTGAGCACTTTAGGCAGGGCGGTGCCAATCACGGCCGCCAACGGCACCGCCACCAGGCAGGTGACCATGACCATCGTGCGCAGCGCCACCATGGTCGACGATTGCATGAGCCGATCGACTCCCTTCGCTGGATTGGCAACTTCCATGTTGCTCGTTTCGATTGGTGCGGCCAACGCCGCGGCATCGCCGGGCGCGCAAGGTCGTCCGGCAGCTTGAAAGGCGGCGAATGATAGCGAGCTTTGCCGGCCAACGACAAGGTCAGTTGCGACCAGCTCGCTATTGACCGCTGTTGAAGGGGGGCTGCATGCGGAACCACTCGAGGCAAGAGATCTTGGCCTTGCCGCCACCGCCGACAAACGCTACCTTCCCGTGGCTTTTCTACCCCGTTTCCGTCGTAATCGCTCCGGCCCGCGGCCGGCAGCATCTCGAAAGCACGCGGCCCGGAGCCGCGGCCGTCTGAGGTTCGCGTCCAGACTCGTGATCGACCACCGCCAAACATCGCCGACGAGACACGCCTACGCGGCCTGTTGCTGCGCCCTGGCCGCAACACTGGCGGGGATGAGCGGCTGCGGGCTCGTGGCGCACGGGCAAAACGCCGAGGGCGTGCGGCTCTATCAGCAGGGTTCGTTTCCGCAGGCCATCGAGCGCTTTCAAAAGGCGATCGCCAGCGACCCCCAGAACGCCGATGGCTATTACAACCTGGCCGCCACCTATCATCTGATCGGGCGGCAGACCAAGAACGAACAAGACCTGAAGCAAGCCGAAGATCTCTACAATCAATGCCTCGACCGCGATCGAGACAACAACCACCGCGAATGCTATCGCGGGCTGGCGGTGCTCTTGGCCGACGAGGGACGCAACGACGAAGCCTTCCGGCTGCTGGAAGGCTGGGCCAACAAGAAGCCCTCGGCCGCCGCGCCTAAAGTCGAGCTTGCCCGACTTTCGGAAGAATATGGCAAATACAAGAATGCCGAAGAATATCTGCAAGAAGCCCTCACGGTCGATCCGCGCGACTCGCGCGCCTGGGCCGCTCTGGGCCGGCTGCGCGAGCGTTCGGGCGATCCGAACCAGGCGCTGGCCAACTATCAGCGGTCACTCTGGAACAACCGCTTTCAGCCCGACGTAGCCGCGCGGGTCGCCTCGCTGCAAAGCGATCTGAATCCCGCGCCGCTAACCACCAGCACCGGCACTCGCATGGTCAACGGCAATCCGGCCGGTGCGCGCTACTAAGCGGTCGCCTGGCGTTTCCACACGCGGCTTGACTCCGGCAATTGCGCCGAATTCTTGTTTCCCCTCTCCAGCGGTGATAGGCTCATGAGAGAGTCTGTGGCAAAGCTGAAGGTCTGATTGCCGTTTCGCCTTAACTGAGGGCCTGGTATGGCGACTGTTGAAAAACCTGCTGAAAAAGCCACTGTCGATGACGATCGCCGGATCGTGCTGTACGGCATCTCCTGGGAACTGTATGAGCAGTTGCGCGAGAAGGAGGAGAATTGGACGATCGCATGACCTACGATCAGGGAGCCTTGGAACTCAAGAGCCCCTCGTGCAATCACGAAGCAATCAGGGAATTGATCTGTCAGATGATCCAAGCATTCACCGAGGAGATGGGAATTCCACGGCGTAGTTTAGGATCGACCACCTGGAAATGCGCAAACCTCAAGAAGGCGCTTGAGCCGGACGGATGCTACTACATTCTCAACCACCATCGCGTCTGCCAACGCCGCGAAGTCGATCTGGAAGTCGATCCTCCGCCCGACCTGGCGGTCGAGACGGAGGTCAGCCGCAGCGCTCTGAAGCGGATGCAGATCTATGCCGCCTTGGGCGTTCCGGAAGTGTGGCGATGGCGTAAAAGCGGATTGACCGCTTACTCGCTTGCCGCCGATGGCAAGTACGTCGAACGCGAGTTTAGCTTGAACCTGCCGATGCTGCGGGTGAAAGACCTCGAGCCGTTTCTGGAATTTGAAGCGGCGGCGGATGAAACCGCCTGGATTCGCAAGTTCCGCGTCTGGGTGCGCGAGCGGTTCTTGAACTCACCGGGCAATCCGTCATGATCTCTCAATCGAGCCAGTCTTTGTCTTTCAGCCGCGCCGGTACATACTCTTCGGTTACGTAACTGATGTCCTTGCTCACCAGCGACTCGACTTCAAGCTTAAAGCCGTTGGACAACAGTCTCTGAATCTCTTTCTGCCACCCTTTGTGACCCGCGAACCAAGGGTAACTGGCGATCTGCTTGGCGCGCTTGATATCGGTTTCATTCATGGCGATCTTCACGCTGTTCGAGAGCTTACATTGCTCGAAGTCGCCTGCCCGCAGCCCGATGTATTTGGCGTCGGGAATGGCCATCCGCGTTGACTCGAACGCCAGGTTGATCGATCCCTGCTTGATGACGCTGTAAATGTAATAGCCCCAGGGATCGTTATCGAGCAGGCAATAAACCGGCAAATTGAACTCGCGGTGCAGCCGCGAGAGCATGCGGCGCACGCCGCGCGGCGGCTGGCCGTTGCCGTGGGTAAGCAGGCACTGGTGTTCCTTCCAGAACTTATCTTCGTTGAAGCGACGCCACACGGTGTCTTTTTCGACGTGCAGGATGAACTTGGCATCGCAGCGCGTGAATTGAATCACTTCGGGTTCGACAATCGACGGAATGCTGTAGCCCGCCGACCCCATCCGCGAGCAGTCGATCTCGTCGCCGCTGTCGATCAGCGTCAGGGGACCGACAAGGTTGCCGCGGTTCGAGGCAAATACGTGTAGCTCTTCGCGAAGGCTGTTGAGCATCACCTCGACGTCTTCGATGATCGGGTCGCACTCGTCCTGCGTGGCGAACGTCTCTTCCTTGGTTCCCTCAATGGTGTGCTTGAGTTGATAGAAGAGTCCTCGGATGCTGTTCGTCTTGCCCTGATTGATCAATGTCTTGCAGCCGCTGGCGACGAGCATGGTCTGCATGTAGGCCTTCGCCTGGGAAACATTGAACAACTGCCGGCGGTTTTTGTTGCCGCCCATTTCGATGAACCGCTTGCTCTTGTTGTAGCGCACGTTCGACAGCGCGCGAGCGGGAATCTCAAGATAAGGCTCGCGCTTGCGGTCGGCCGCAGCTACGACGCCATCGGCGAGCCCTTTCAGGTCGCCGAGAGTCTTTTTATCGCGTTTCGTGAGCTGGGCAGCGGCTGATTTCGCAGTCGCTTTGCCGGAGGTGGTGCTTCGCTTTTTCGCCATGAAATCCTTTCAAACGGTCGTCTCAACAGGGAGTGATTGCTCCGGCTGCTCAATGATTAACACATTGCTTCCGAAATCCTCTTCATCGTCCAGCGTGATTTTGCGCCCCCGGTCGTCGAGTTTTACATCGGCCTCCGCCGTTTTGCGTTTGGCGACTTCCATCAGCTTGTCATAGATTTCGGCGCGGTCGGCGCTGTTCAGGTCACTTACGGCAGTGGCGACTTCGTTCAGATATCGCAGGAAAAGGCTCCGCCGCTCGCCTTCTTGCTTCACGCGCAGCCGGCGACGCAGATACATGCTTAGCTTGCGGCCCACGGCCTGCAAGGCCAGCCGCAGTTCTTTCTGAATCTCGGGATACGAGGCCACGGCCTCTTTCGACTCGCTGGTGAACGGCACCCAAACGCTGGCCACGTGAACCATGACGGTCACGGGGCCGCTGGGCAAAGAGCCGCGCGATTGGCTCAAGCCGTAAGCCCGCCAGTTGGTGCCCACCACGGTCTGCGTTATGGCGCAGGCGCCCGGCTGAAACTGCAAGGGCACACGGTTGGCAAACCGCAGAATGTTCATCGTCTGCCCTTCGTCGAGGCTCACCGACCGCATGGCGGTGTGCAGCTTGGCGATGTCGGGCGATTTCAATTTGCCCGGCGTGACGCGCTGGCCGAGATTGGCCTCGGTCAGAATCTTTTCGGCCGCTTCCGGCCCGACACCGTTGAACGTGCTGATCAAAAACTGCCGCAGCGATCGGGCGTCGCTCTCGGCCAACAGCTCGGTGAGCGCTTCGAGCGACACCTTCTGGGCCGTGCTGGTGCCGCCATAAGCCAACGCTGCCTCGACCACAAACGGGTTGCCGCGATAAACCGACGGCGGACGCGTGGCCGCCACGTAAAACTCGCCCGGCACCACCTTGTGCAGTCCCTTGAGCAACAGCTCTTCGCCGATCGGCGCCAGGCAGTCGGTGGCCGGCGCGCCGATCTTCGTCTGCTGAATGGCCTGATAGAGCGAGTCGGCCTCGTGCCGGCCGATCTTGGTGGTCGAGGCCCGCACGCTCAGCTTGGCGGTCTCGCAAATCTTGCGGGCCACCGCCGGGCTGACCCGCGAAAAGCTCGATGTCAAAAACTGCGACAGCGTCGTGGCCTTGGTGTCTTTGAGCATGGTCATCAAGCGGCCCAGCTCGACGCCATACGGATGCGGCTTGATCTCCTTCGGCTCGGGCGGCAGCGTGGTGGCCGAACGCTCGTAGAGCGTTTCGTTGCCGTCGGGGTCGAGATAGTGCAGCGTGACGTGCGGGTTGGCGATGGCCGTCTGTTGGAGGTACTCATCCACGCTGCCTCGACCACGAGTGTAGCGGGCTTCCAGCTCGATGGTCACCCGCGTGCCGTGATCTTGCTCGATCCACTCGATGCCGTGCTTTTCGATCACGCGGCGGCCCGCCTCGCCGGGCGGAATATCGACTCCCTCGCCGCGCCCATTGAGAATCTCGGGCTTGTTCTTCTTGGTGTCGATTTGAATCTCATAGTAGTGGGCCGGCTTGCGCGGCGAAACCTTCGAGATGATCTTCACCGGCTTGCCGGTCGTGAGTACGCCGTACATGCCGGCGGCGCTGATGCCGATGCCCTGCTGGCCGCGGCTCATCCGTAGGCGGTGAAACTTCGAACCGTAGAGCAGCTTGCCGAAGATGTTGGGGATCTGGTTTTTCAAGATGCCCGGCCCGTTGTCTTGCACTCCCACCTTGAAGCGGTTTGGGGCGGTGGTCTCAATGTGCACCCAGACTTCGGGCAGAATGCCGGCTTCCTCACATGCGTCGAGCGAGTTGTCGACGGCCTCTTTGATGGTGGTCAGCAGTGCCTTGCGCGGGTTGTCGAAACCGAGCAGATGGCGGTTTTTGGCGAAAAACTCGCTGACCGAGATATCGCGTTGGCTGGCGGCCATCGACTCGGCGGTGGCCCGGCGGCGCCGCCCCGAGGACGCATGCCCGTTGCGCGAAACCGCCGCCTCGTCGCCGGCGGCCGAACCATTGCCGGCGTGGCCGTTTCCGGAGCCGTTGGCGGCGACGTCGTCAATTACCGCGGTGTCGTCTTGTTTCACTTGTTCCGCCGCCTTGGCCGTCTTGGCGCTAACCAAACTGTGCCTCCCTGCATGCTGATGACTGACTGCATTTCCTGAGCGAAGATTTGCCGTAACGATCAATTATAACGGCTTTGCCGCCGCCCTCCCAGGCGGGTTCTTATGCCGGCAACGTCCGGTTGCGCCGGGCGTTCTACAAAAGCTGGCCGGCCCGGTCCGCCGCGGCCGAGATTGTGTTTTGAGCGCGGCGCGCCAGATGGCTGCGAAGCGCTTTCCGACCCGTTCGCCGACTAAAAAAAGCCAAGGAGGATCCGATGGCTCGACCGACTAATGATCAACGCTTGCTGCCGGCCGCGATGGCCGCCGTGCTGCTACTGGCCGCCGCCGCGACTGCTCCGGCCGCCGATCTGTTTTACAACTATTATGTGCCCGGTTATGGTGCGCCGCCGGCCCAACTCTACCCGAGCCCGCGGCCCACACCGCCGTTGGTCGGCCACACCTAT
>DASVHB010000166.1:0-2772 GCA_036379195.1 Pirellulales bacterium | reverse complement strand
GACGGGTGGCCGAGTCGCCACGCTCGGAATGGTAATACGTCTTACCCGCCACTTCCGCCGCGACGGGGCGACCGACCAGATTGGGGCCTACTTTGGCGTTCCAGTCGAACGGTTCCCGGTATCGCATCAATTGAAGTGCAGATTCGTCGATCGATGCTCGACGTCCAGAGTTTGGCTCGGGCAGCCGCGTCACCATAATTCTGAATTCCTCGATCTTTTCGGTCTTTAGCCCGGTGTTTTGCTCCAGCGAACCACCCTCGTTGAGCAGCTTTGCCACCGACTGCATACCTGGCCGCGCGAGAATCTCGGCGGGGCGCACGGCGAGCACGGCCACGGCGCGGCTCGAAACAAAGCTCAGATCGAAGGGTTTTCCATCGTTGCTTGCCGCTGGTCTCGCGATGTTTCCAGTCGACAAGGGCGGCGCAGCCTGGGCAGACGGACGATCGTTGTCTGGTCCGCGCACGCCCGCGATCAGTAGGCCGGCCAAGGCAACCGAGGCCGTCAGCAGCGCGGCACGGCGTGGCGATGGAGAGGCGTTTGCCAAGGGTTTGTTCTCTCGTAACATTTCGATTCTCCTTAAAAAGGCGCCCCGAGTGGGAAGAAATCCGCGTGCGGCCCAGGCGATCGCGCGATCGTCCTGGCGCAGCGCCATTTGGGCCAGAGTCATCAAATACGTTTCGCGCGAGCCGGTCAGCGCGGCGGCCCAGGCATCGGCGGCCAGCTCTTGCTCCAAACGCAGCCGCCGAGCGAGCCAATGCACCAGCGGGTGATAGAAATGCAAGGCAACACTAAGTTGGGCGATGAGCCAGATCGCATAATCGCCTCGCGCGACGTGGGCGATTTCGTGCGCCAGCACGACTTGCCGTTCGGTTTCGTTCCAGCTCGGCCAATCGCTGGGAAGAATGACGATTGGCCTTCGCCAGCCAATAGTGGCGGGCGTATGGAGCGTGGCCGATTGCCGCAGCTCGACGGGCCGCTGGCAGCCCATTTGCCGCGCGATCAAGGCTGCTTGGGCCTGTAAGGCTGGATCGCTCACGGCGGCCATGCCGGCACGGTAGCGGCGCATCGCCCACCAACCGAGAAAGACACGGCCCAGCGCCAGAGCCACACCGCTCAGAAAGACAACGACCACGACATTCGGCCATCGCCAGCTATCGGCTTGGGCTTCGGTCGCCGGCGTTCGCCGCAGCTCGTTCCAGAAGACTTGCCAGGCGTCGGCCACGAGAGCTTTCGTCGAGGTAAGCCCGTCCGTTGCGGCCGGTCGATTGGTCTCACCGTCGGTCGCTCCGGCCCTTGTGGCCGGCGTCTCGCGGCCAGCCACGAGATCGACGTCGGAACCGCCCGGCAGGACCGGCGAGTTGGGGCCGAAGGTATACCACCGCGGCCAGGGCGAGAACGCCAGGGCCGAAACCACGGCCAGCACCACCAGCGTGCTGGTGACCGCGGTGGCCGCCACCGCCGGGCCGCGCCGCCGCGCGATGAAATAAACCGCCAGCCCGAGCGACGTAAACAGCGTGGCTTGCACCACGCACCACAACAGGGAAATGCCTGGGATATTCATCGTTTGGTCTCCGGCTTATCGTGACCTTTGAGCACTTGTTCCAACGCGGCCCGCTCCTTGGCCGAGAGCTTCTTTTGATCCAGCAACCTCACCAGCAACTGCTCGCGCGAGCCTTGAAAGACGCGCTCGACCAGGTCGCTGAGCAACTTGCCCGACACGTCTTCGTAGCTGCGTGCCGGGCGGAAGATAAACGGCCGTTCCTGGTTGACTTGCTCCAAAAAACCCTTGTCGGCGAGGATGCGGACCAGCGTGGCGACGGTGGTGTAAGCGCGATCCAGGCCGGCTTCTTTCAGGTCGACCTGCACATCGGCCACGGCCAGCGGGCCGCGCTTCCAGAAGACTTGCATGATTTCGAGCTCTCGCTCGGTGAGCTCTTTGGCGGCGGGTCGTGCCATGAATGCCTTTCATGTGTTTTGGTTTCTTAGTTCTGGTTTTATAGTAGCTATGCCGGCGGCGGTGTCAAGCGCCGATTCGTCGGATTTTTTCCTCGTAGAACGGAATTCATTCCGTCCAAGAAACGGAATGAATTCCGTTCTACGACAAGCCGCCGGTTTCACCGCGTCGCCCGCGGCACTATAATCGTCGCTTCACCCGATCACACCGTCCAACAACAAACCCATGCTCGGATTCGGAATCGTCGGCTGCGGCATGATTGCCAACTTTCACGCCAAGGCCATCGGCGACGTGCGCGGGGCGCGGCTGGTGGCTTGTTTCGATACCATTGCCGCCTCGGCAGATCGACTGGCCGCCGCCACCGGCTGCCGGGCCTATCATCGGCTGGAAGAGATGTTGGCCGATCCCAAAGTACACGTGGTGACCATCGGCACGCCCAGCGGGGCGCACTTGGAGCCGGCGGTGGCCGCCGCCCGGGCTGGCAAGCATGTGATCGTCGAAAAGCCTTTGGAGATCACGCTCAAGCGATGCGATCGCATTATTAACGCCTGCCACGACGCCGGCGTGAAGCTCGGCACGATTTTTCCCTCGCGGTTTCATGACTCCAGCCAGGAGCTAAAACGGGCGGTTGACGCGGGCCGCTTCGGAACGCTGACGCTGGGAGACGCGTACGTAAAGTGGTTTCGCTCGCAGGCCTATTACGACAGTGGCGCTTGGCGCGGCACCTGGCAACTCGACGGCGGCGGCGCGCTGATGAACCAAGCGATCCATAGCGTCGATTTGCTTACCTGGTTGATGGGACCAGTGGTCGAAATCCG
>DASVHB010000165.1:0-12822 GCA_036379195.1 Pirellulales bacterium | reverse complement strand
CTATCTTTCCAGAAAGCAGGACGATCTCTAAAGCTGGTGGCAGACCAAGGCAAGCCGGCTAAAGCCGGCTCAGGTCCGGAACGTCCCCCGCCCTGCGACCCCATAGAAATGCGCTGCGACTTGTGTAGAACAACGAGGGCTGCGCCCTGGGCTATGGAATGACGCACCTTCGGTGCTGGAAAGCGGCAGGGGCATGCGCGATACCTCCGGAACAAAAATGGAACCAGGCCTACTCTCCCGCGACCGCGAATTTTGCGCAGCCCAGGCAGAGCTTAAGCGATGCCCCGGCTGATCCGTTTCCGGGGCATCGGCAAGCCTCTGCCCCAGCCACCAGCGGTAAATAGTGCGAATAACACCGGCAGCTACCGATCTTGATTGTCGTTTCGTACCACCGCCTTGCCCAGGTTGATGCACTGGCGAGATCGGGTTAGATTCAGAGCTGTAACCCGCCGTCCGGACCGCTTCGCAAACCCCCTTTGGTCTGGACAATCGAAAAGAAGTGCCAACCTCGTTGCGTCGGTCGTTGTCTATGGATCGAGGTAATTGCCAGTTGTCGATGGTTGCTGTCGTGGCGGTGGCCGCCCTGTGTTTCACGGCACGGGCAGACGAAGCGCCAAGCTTCGAGCATGATGCGCGGCCGGTGTTCAAGGCATATTGCCTCGACTGCCACGGTGGCGGCGAGACGGTCGAAGGCGGACTCGATCTGCGGTTAAGGCGGTTCGTCGTTCGCGGAGGCGATAGTGGGCCGGCCATCACGCCCGGCAATGCCGCCGCCAGTCTTTTGCTGACGCGGGCCAAGGCCGGCGAAATGCCGCCGGGCGAAAAGAAGGTGCCGCCGCAAGAACTTGCCGCCATCGAGCGCTGGATCGCCGCGGGCGCGCCGACGCTGCGCGACGAACCGGAACAGTTGCCGCAGGGCATCGACATCACGCCCGAAGAAAGAGATTTCTGGGCCTTCCAGCCAATACGCCGCGTCGAACCGCCACCGCTGGCGAATGTGGTTCGTGACGCGGCGGCACTCGCCGAGCAGCCGGGCGCCGATATGGTGCGCACGCCGATCGATGCCTTCGTGCTCGCCAGGCTGCGCGAGAACGGACTTCGCTTCGCCGCCGATGCCGACCGGCTGACATTCATCCGCCGCGCCTCGTTCGACTTAATCGGCCTGCCGCCAACGGCGCAGGAGATCGCCGAGTTTCTCGCCGACACCAGCGACCTGGCCTTTGAGCGGCTTATCGATCGCTTGCTGGCCTCGCCGTACTATGGCGAGCGTTGGGGGCGACACTGGCTCGATGTCGCCGGCTATGCCGATTCGGAAGGCAACGGTAGTGACGATACGCCGCGCCCTTACGCCTACAAGTATCGCGACTACGTGATTCGCTCGTTCAACAGAGACAAGCCGTTCGATCAGTTCCTCATCGAGCAGCTCGCGGGCGACGAGCTGGTGCCACAGCCGTGGAGCAATCTGACGCCCGAGCAGATCGAAACGCTGGCCGCCACGGGCTTTTTGCAAACGGCGGCCGACCCCACGACCACTGGTGGCAACACGGCGGAAGGCGCCAATCAAAAGCTGGGCGATACGCTGAAGATCGTCGGTTCGTCGCTGCTGGGGCTGACCGTGGGCTGCGCCCAATGTCACGATCACCGCTACGATCCGATTCCGCAGAAAGATTATTACCGGCTGCGGGCGGTGTTTGAGCCGGCCCTCGATCCGGCGCATTGGCGGCGGCCGGCGCAGCGGCTGGTGTCGCTCTACACCGACGAAGACCGCACGAAGGCGGCGGCGGTCGAAGCCGAGGCCAAAGTGCTGCAAGATGCCTATAACGCCAAACAGGCGAAATTGCTCGGCGAAGCGTTGGAGAAGGAGTTGGAAAAATTCCCCGACGAGCTGCGCGGCAAGCTGCGCGACGCCTACCACACTTCCGCCGATAAGCGATCGGAAGAGCAGAAACAAATGCTGGCCGCGAATCCCAAGGTAAACATCTCGCCCGGCGTGCTCTATCAGTACAATCAGGCGGCCGCTGACGAACTAAAAGCCGACCAGGCCAAGATCGCCGCCAAGCGGGCCGAAAAACCGGTCGAAGACTTCGTGAGCGTTGTCAACGAGTTGCCAGGCACGCTGCCGGCCACGCATGTTTTTTACCGCGGCGATTATCGCCAGCCGAAACAGGAAGTGTCGCCCGGCGATTTGACGATCGCGGCCGCCGAGGGGCGGCGCTTCGAGATTGCCGGCGATGATCCGCTACTGCCAACCTCGGGCCGGCGGCTTGCATTGGCCAGGCACTTGACCAGCGGCCAGCACCCGCTCACCGGCCGCGTGCTGGTGAATCGCATCTGGCTCCATCATTTCGGTCGCGGATTGGTCGAGACAGCCGGCGACTTCGGCAAGCTCGGAGTGCGGCCCGCACACCCCAGGCTGCTCGACTGGCTGGCCGACGAGTTTGCTCGCCAGGGCTGGAGCATGAAGCGGATGCACAAGCTCATCATGCTCTCGACCGTTTACCGGCAGTCGTCGCTGTCGCGCCAATTGAGAAGCGGCGAGACGAATCCCCGAGTGGTGGATGGAAACAATTCTTATTACTGGCACTATCCGGTGCGGCGGCTGGAGGCAGAGACGTTGCGCGACCGCATGCTTCTGGCCAGCGGCCAGCTCGACTGCAAGCCATTTGGTCCGGCCGTGCCGGTGGTCGACGATTCGGTGGGGCAGGTCGTCGTCAAAGATGAGTTGCCCCGCCGCAGCGTCTACCTGGAGGTTCGGCGGTCGAAGCCCGTCTCGTTTCTGACGACGTTCGACGCGCCGGTGATGACACTGAACTGCGAGCGGCGGGTGCCGAGCACCGGCGCGCCGCAGTCGCTGATGTTGATGAATAGCGAGTTCGTGCTCAACCAGGCCGGGCTGTTTGCCCAGCGAGTGCGATCCGAAACGCCCGCCAGCTTTGCTTTGCCCGACTTGCAACCGCTAGTCGCCAAATATCCGCGGCACGTTGAAGCCTGGCAATACGGCTATGGCGCGTTCGATGAGATCGAGCACCGGGTGACGCAGTTTCGCCCATTGCCGCACTTCACGGGATCGGCGTGGCAGGGAGTCGCGACTTTGCCCGACGTCCAGCTAGGATGGGTGCTGCTGACTGCCGCCGGCGGTCATGCTGGCAACGATTCGCAACATGCCGCCATCCGCCGTTGGACGGCGCCGCGGGGCGCGTTTGTGGCGATCTCGGGCAAGCTGCACCATCTCTCTGAGAGCGGCGACGGCGTGCGAGGCCGTATCGTGTCGAGTCGCGCCGGCTTGTTGGCCGAGTGGCTGATGAAGACGGGCGAGACGGCCACCGATGTGCCACGCGCCGAAGTGCAAGCCGGCGATACCATCGACTTTGTCGTCGATTGTTTGGGCGACGTGAATTCCGACTCGTTTGCCTGGAACGCCACGCTCAAGCTTTGCGACTCCGAGAATCGTGAGCTTGGCACATGGACCTCCTCGACAGACTTTCACGGTCCGCTCACGGTTTCGCTATCCCAGCAGATCGCTTATGCCTGGCAGACTGCTTACCAACGCGAAGCCACGCTCGAAGAACTGGAATCTGCCTGTCAGTTTGTCGCCCGGCAACTTGCCACCCTGCCGGCAGGCGACGACAAAACTGACCGCGAGCTTGTCGCATTGACGAACCTTTGCCAGCAACTGCTTAGCTCCAACGAGTTTTTGTATGTCGATTGACAATTCCTTTCGCAGCAGGCGTAATTTCCTGGCTCAGTCGGCCTTCGGCATTGGCGGCTTCGCGTTGGCGCACCTGCTCGACGAAGATCGTTTGCTGGCGGCGGAAACGCCGGGCAAGCCGGGTGAAAATCTGCCGCTCGACCTGAAGCCGCGGCCGCCGCACTTCGCGCCCAAGGCCACCGCCATGATTTCGCTGTTCATGCACGGCGGCCCGTCGCACGTCGATCTGCTCGATCCGAAGCCGCAACTGACGGCGCTCAACGGCAAAGATTACGGCGACGACATCCACTTTAGTTTCGTCAATCGGGCCAGCAAGAAATTGCTCGGCAGCCCGTTCAAGTTTGCCCGGCATGGCCAGTGCGGGACCGACGTCTCCGAACTATTGCCGCACACGGCCGGCATCGTCGACGACCTGTGCGTCGTTCGTTCGATGCACACCGGCCACAATGGCCACGAGGTGTCGATCCGTTTTTTTCACGGCGGCATCGCCGGCGTCACCGGGCGGCCGACGATGGGCGGTTGGCTGGTCTACGCGCTGGGCAGCGAGTCGCAGAACCTGCCGGCCTACATGGTGCTTTGCGATCCGGGCGGGCATCCCGTCGACGGCACGCACAACTGGTCGAGCGGCTTTATGCCGCCGCTTTATCAGGGCACGGTGCTGCGGCCCCAAGAGCCGCGGATTTTGAATCTCGATCCGCCGCCGCAGTTGCGCGGCGGATTGCAACGCCAGAACCTGAGCTTTCTGGAGGAACTGAACCGGCGTCATTTGGCGATGCACCCCGGCGAAGCCGACCTCGAGACCCGCATCGCCAGCTATGAATTGGCCGCCGCGATGCAGGTCGAAGCCAAGCAGGCGCTCGATATCGCGCAAGAGCCGCAGTATATCCACAAACTTTACGGTCTCGATCAAGAGGTCACGCGCGAATACGGTACTCGTTGTTTGATTGCCCGTCGCCTTGTCGAGCGCGGCGTGCGGTTCGTGCAACTATTTCTGGGCGGCCAGCCCTGGGACAACCACAGCAGCCTGCGCACGACGCTGCCGGCGATCTGCCGCCGCACCGACCAACCGGCGGCCGCCCTGGTCATCGATCTCAAGCAGCGGGGCCTGCTCGAATCGACGATCGTGCATTGGGGCGGCGAAATCGGGCGCCTGCCGGTCTGTGAGGGCGAATTGAACGATCAGGTGGGCCGCGACCATAACGGCCAAGGTTTTTCCATCTGGCTGGCCGGTGGCGGCATCAAGCCCGGCATGGTGTTTGGCGCGACGGATGAAGTCGGCCACAAGGCGGCGGTCGACGTCGTCACTCCGAACGATTATCAGGCGACCATTCTGCATCAATTTGGCTTGGACCACAGCAAGCTGGTCTACCACAGCAACGGCCGCCAACAGCAGCTCACCAGCGGCCAGCCGGCACGTGTGGTGGAGCCGCTTCTGGCGTGATCGCACGCGGCCCGCCAACGCGGTCGATGCCCCCGATATAGGAAAAACGCTCGCTGACATCGCGCTAAAGCGAACGGCCACAGGGATTGCCCGTGCTGCCGGGCGGGTTTCATGTTAGAATCCGCGTCGAGTGGCCCGGAAGCACCGGGCAGCCCCTTTCTCCGATAGTCGCGAAACTGGCTGAGAATAGTTGCTTCGGTCGTGTAGTCCTGATCGAGAACAAGCAGACCATTGTCGATCAATCGACGTGGACTTTTTTGGAGCTTCCAGTCGTCCAGCCGCTTCAGAAACGCGTCGAACCGCGAAACGACTTGCTCGAAGGCTTGGTGAACAGGGTCGACGTTGCGCGACATCACTGCCGGATGAGTTTTGCGGATGGCTTCTCCAAATAAGCTGATTCCCCTGTGTGCCCCCACCAGGTCAAGCGCATCTTCGAGAAGTTGCGAGCGTTCTTGGCGCGTCAAATGGATGAACGGCTCCGTGCGTTTGTATTTCTTGGCTCGGTTTCTCCTCTCGGACGCGGTAGGGGCAGCGGCGATTTTCGCCTGCTGAAGCGCCGCGACACGCGCACGCCGATCCGTCCATGACATGTCAGCGAACGCCGGTATCTCATCCTGCTCTCGAATAGAGCCTGCGAACTGAGCGGCGTGGAGCTCAAAGTCCCGCCCAGGCGGGCAATAGGCTGCTTTTAATCCGTTCAACCGCTTGTCGAGCGCAAACCACGTTCCTTCGTGAACGCAAAGACCAACCAGGACATAATGTCGGCTATTGCTGTCCTGCGATTCAGGAGTCCCGGAGGCGTCAACGTAAAGCAGGTACATCGGCGTAAAAAAAAGAGGCCCGGGAAGGGTTTAGCCCTAACGTGCCGAAGCACTCCCAGGCCTCAAATATTCTTATGAACCAAGTTTAGCATCTCCTCGCCAATGCAGCAATCCCGCCGGTTTTTCACCGGTCCGCATGTCCGCATCGCAGGAAACCCTTCCTGCCTGGGCGGCCATTAATTTGCCGCATGAGCATGTCGCCATCGCTGCATACCACATCTGGGAAAAAAAAGACGACCGAGTCTGTGGCGGAATCCTTTTCACCGCGCGTCCCTCAATAACTTTTCGATCTAAAAATTAAGAAAGGAATCGGACTCAATGATTCCGCCCGTCGTCCCGATGCGCGCCTCGCACGGCTCAAGATGGTCAACGCCAGATCACGGAGGAGATCCGCCGTAGCCGCGGCGTCATGAACGACGACCGCTTCCAGGCGTTGCTTCATGACGATGTTACGCCAAGGCGATGAACAGTCACCCCGTCCTTGTCCCGCATGCGCCCCTGATCGCCCGGGCGATCGAAATCTCGTCACGGACCCGCAGCGCGTATTACGATTGTCTCTACGTGGCGCTGGCTGAGCGCGAGGGGTGTCAGTTGGTCACGGCCGACCAGAAGTCCATCAATAATCTCGCGCCGCGCTTTCCATTTATCTTACCGCTGGCGACACTGCCGTGATGGCGAAGAAGAAGTGAAGCCGCCGAGTGGCTCCTCGACAGAAGTGGCTTTCGCCTCGTGTTGACCAGCACTGTCAGCCACCGCCGAGGAGGAAACAGGAAATGGCCCCTGGGGAAACGTCCGATGGGCCGCAGCAAACGTTTTAGCGCCGCTGTTCTGAGCAGGCCGTATCTGATAGGTTAACATTATGGCGACTGTTTCCGAAGCGGATATTCTCGACGAGGTGCTTTCACGCGCGCTGGCGGACCTGCATCCTGATGCGGCTCGGTCTCTTCTCGCTTTCAAGTTTGAGCCGAAGACGACTAAGCAGATTCAGAGGCTTCTCCAAAAAAACAATCGCGGGACGATCTCCGCCGACGAACGCATCACCTTGGAGAAGTACCTGCGTGTAGGGCAATTCATCGACTTGCTGCATCCTAAGGCGAAAATGGTGATGCGCGAAGCCGGCGCCGCATCATAGCTCATGCCGTTGCTCCTTCCAGCGGACTATGCTTCGGGTGTCGAGGCGCGGCGGAGACGGTCGTGAACGGCCAGCCAGGCTTCGCTGGCCGGCGGCAGTTCAACGATGAGGCGATCGACCGCTTGAGATTCCAGGGCGCGTAAGGCCGCGTATAGCCCGGCGGCGTAACCAGCGGGGTCGGCCGGCAATTCGATTAGCGGGACGCCCGCGGGGGCGTCGCGATTGGCGCCAGCGAACGCGAGCCAGCCGACGCGCACTCCCTGACGGCAAAGTTCGCCGATGCGGTGCGCGCCATCTGCTGCGATGCACTCCATAGGGATACTCGGCGCATAGTGCCGCTCGACCAGGCCCGGCGAGCGAACCGGCTCGGTTGACGGCGACGGCGCCGCGCGGTGACCGAGCCTGCCCGGCACAAGAAGCTCGCCAATTACCTCCTCGATTTCGGCGGGCGCAATCAAGCCGGGACGCAGCACGCGCGGCGGCGAGACGGTCAGGTCGATCACGGTCGATTCCAATCCACCGGGCGTGGGACCGGCGTCGAGAACCAAGTCGATTCGCCCGGCCAAATCGGCGAGTACGTGAGCGGCGTGGGTGGGACTGACACGCGTCGAACGATTCGCGCTGGGCGCGGCCACCGGCACTCCGGCGGCGCGGATCAGCTCAAGCGCGACCGGATGGTCCGGCATGCGAACGCCTACCGTCGGACCGCCGGCCGTCACCACGTCGGGCACCGCCGCGGCTTTTGGCAAAACCAGCGTCAGCGGGCCGGGCCAGAAACGCGCGGCCAACGGTTCGGCCACGGCGGGCCAATCGCCGGCCACACGTCGCACGTCGGGCAGATCGGCGATGTGAACAATGACGGGGTTCGTGGCCGGCCTGCCTTTGGCGGCAAAGATTCGCTCGACGGCGGCCGCGTCCAAGGCGTTGGCGCCCAGGCCATAAACCGTCTCGGTGGGAAACGCGACCAACCCGCCGCCGCGTAAGATCTGCCCGGCCAGGGCCAGCGCCGCGGGTTCCACGCCAGCCGCTTCCATGGCAATAACTTTGGTGTTCACAACGACTTATGGAAGCTGGTGTGGTGAAGCTTGCAGAGCGATGCTAGCATCCGGTATGCTAGCATCCCAGCCAGCTAACCCGGCTGGTTGACGCAGATCGACGCACCACCCTAGTTGGCAACTTTTACCGCCCGCGAGGCACGGAGGCAACCAGCATGCTAGTTCTTTCTCGCAAGGTTGACGAGCGCATTCGGGTAGGCGACGAAGTGACGATTACCGTGGTGCGCATTTCGCCCGGCGTGGTGCGGATTGGCATCGACGCCCCGCCGCATTTGGCCATTGTCCGCGGCGAACTCGAAGAAAGCAATGCGCCGAGTGCGCGCAATTCGGCGCTGTCTGTCACTCGCTAAGCGTATCGTCTTTTCCCAGCGGCAGGTTGCCGTGCTTGACGAACATCTGCTGATATTGCTCGCACAGGGCCGCTGCGATTGCCGGGCTGGTATATCGGACCCTGGAACACGGAAATGATCCTACGTGCATGCGTGCGTCAGATCTCGGCCAGCGGTGATTCCGCATCGCCAAAACGGCCAAGCTCCAATCCCATGCGGTTGGCCAGCGAAAGGTAAAGGCTGCACAATTTGCGGTGCTCGTCGCCATGATCGGCGTAGTCGAGCACGCGGCCGGTGGCGAGCGTGCCGCCCAGACCGCCCACCAGCACCAACGGCACTTTCGTCGAGTCGTGCTGGCTGCCCGACCACATGTTTGAAAGAAACATCAGGCAGGAGTTGTCGAGCACGGTATCTTCGCCTTCGGGCATGGCCGCCAGCCGGCTCGCCAGGTAGGCGAGCTGGCTGACGTAGTAGCGTGAGACCCGCTCATAAGCGTCGGAGCGGTCGTCGTGCGAGGCCGGGTGGTGCGCCAGACGCACGTCGAGAAAAGGATAGAACAATCCCGACAGATCGCGGCACAAGAGCAGCGTCGCCACGCGTGTCTTGTCGGTCTGAAACGCCAGGGCGACGATGTCGCACATTAGGCGCATGTGCTCGCGCAGGTCTTCGGGCAAGCCGTTGTCGGGCCGCTGCATGAGGTGGGCCGGCTGCCCGCGATGGTTGGCGCGCTGGTCGGCGGTTTGCTTTGTCGCCCGCGTGCGCTCGATTTGCTTCTCGACTTCGCGCACGCTGGTCAGGTATTCGTCGAGGCGGGCCTGGTCGGCGCGGCTGACGCGGCGGCTGAGATGCGCGGCGTGTTCCTGCACGCGGTCGAGAATGCTCTGAGTGCGTTTGCTGCCTTGGTTGTCGAACAGGCTGTCGAAGGCCAGCGAGGGGTAAACTTCCATCGGCACGGGCGAGGCCGCGTCGTGCCACGAGATGTGCGAGCTGTAGGCCATCGAGAAGTTGCTCTCGTGATAGCCGGTGATTGGCTGCTCGCAACCGAGCACCAGGCTGGCCTGCGGCGTTTCGTCTTGCAGATGGTCGGCCAACACCTGGTCGATGCTGACGCCGCCCCGGAGCACGGCGCCTTTTTGCAGCGCTGCGCCGGACAAGATATTGCCCGTCTGACCCGGATGAATGCCAACCCCGGTGGCGTGGTGGTTGAACAGCCCCGAAATGACGTTTAGCTTGTTCCTCAAGGGAGCGAGCGGCTGGAGCGTCTGGCTCAGCTCCATCTGGTCGCCACCGCCTTTGGCCCACCAATGATTCGGATTGATGCCATTGCCCATAAACAGCGCCGCGAAGCGCTGGGGAAGGCGTGCCGCTCCGTCGCCGGCAACGTCGCTAGCCCAGACCGGCAGCGACTCTAACCAGGGCAGCGACATGGCGACGCCCACACCGCGCAGTACCGTTCGCCGAGCGATACGAGAGTGAGTGGCGGTCATGGGTTGGCTGGACGCTAGAATGCCTTGGCTCTTGCCGCGGTATCGCGCAGTTGATAGCGTACAATATATGCCATACGATCTTTCGCCGCAAACTGAGCAACTTCCCGAACAGCACCTTGAAAGGATCGAGCAAGCGATTGCCTCGGCAGATGCCGGGCGCTTGCGTCCGTTGGAGGCCGGTGACTGGGAGCGGTTGCGTCAAGTGGCGCGTGACGTGGCTGATCGAAACGCGCGAGACTGCGCGTGAAGTAGACCGTGGTTTAAGCAAGGGCTAACTAAGAGCTATGGCGTCCACTGAGATTCAATACGTAGGCTCCGATCTGCGGCCTCGCATCGACCAACTTGTCCAACAGCAGATCGCGACTGGACGTTTTCAGACCGCCGAGGAGGTTTTGGTCGAGGCTCTCGAAACATTGCGCGACATGGAGCAATTTGCGGAGCCCGTTCGCGATGAGCTTCGCCGGCGGTTGCTGCGTGTCAACGACGCCCGCTCGCTCCCACTCGATCGTGCAGCGTTCCGCGCCGAGGCGCGGCGGCGATTGGCCGCTGATGCGCCCTAGGACTCACGCGCCATCGCTATGGCTCTCGTTATCTATCTGCCCGAGGCGATCGAAGACCTCCATGCAATCTGGCGATATCTATACGAGCAAAGCCAGAGCGAAGCGGTCGCCGATCGGATCATTGATGCAATTGATGATTCGGCAGCCACCTACGCGCAGCGTCCGGATCTAGGCATTCCTCGGCCGGAATTAGATCCTCACGTTCGTTGTTTTCCGGTTGCACGATACGTAGTGTTCTATGTTGCCACCACCGAGGGCATCAATATAATCCAGGTCATTCATGGTTCTCGCGATCTACCCCGGCATTGGCGCGGGACAAGCTAACGGCGTGGTCCGCGACGTTTGTTCAAAAACTGCGGACTGGTGACGATCGACTCGATCAGGCTGCCGAAGCGGTAATCTTCGGCAGGTAGCTTTTCTCGCATCTGTTTCACCCATAGCTCGTCTGACGGCAGTAATCCGCGGCCCAGCGCGTAGACGAGCAGCTTGCGGCAGAGGTTGTCGATAAAGTCGTCTTGTCGGCAGCGCCGCAGATAGTCGCGCAGGGCGTCGATGCCGGCGCCTTCGCCGCCGTCGGGAAACACCGCGGTGGATTGCACGGGATGCCCGGCCAGATCGCGCTGGCGCAACTCGCCGATCGGGCCGTATGCCTCGAACGCCAGCCCCAGCGAATCGAACCGGTCGTGGCACGCCGCGCAGCTCTTCTGCTGGCGATGGCGCGCAAGAAGCTGCGGCAGCGTCAAATCGCCGAGCTGGGCCTCGTCTTTGGGCAGTTCGGGCACTTGCGGCGGCGGAGCCGGAATGCGCTCGCCCAACAACCGCCGCACTGTCCAATAGCCTCGCTTCACGGGACTGGTGCGCAAGCCCGGCGAATTTCGGGTGAGAAACACGGCCATCGGCAACACGCCGCCGCGGCCATAGCGGCGGACGCCATCGATTCGCGCCCAACCGCCTGCGTCGGTCGCCGGCATTGGCAATCCGTAATGCTGCGCCAAGACGGCGTTCGCCCAGGTGTAATCGCCATAGAGCAGGTCGAGCACCGAATGGTCTTCGGCGACCAGATCGACAAAAAAGTGAATCGGTTCTTCGTACATCGCCTGCCGCAGCTCGTTGGTGAAGCTGGCGAACCGCTGGCGATCGACGGCATTGTGCTCGTCGAAGCGGCGAAAGTCGAGCCAACTGCCGGCAAACTGAGTGGCCAACCCCCACACCCGCTGGTCGCGCAGCATCCGCCGCGCTTGGGTGATCAACACCTCGGGCCGATGGAGATCGCCCGCGGCGGCGTGGGCCAGCAGTTCGTCGTCGGGCATGCTCGACCAAAGAAAGTAACTCAGCCGGCTGGCCAACTCGTAATCCGACAGCGGAAGAACCTGCCGCGCGGAGCTATCGCCCGCCGCATCATGCCCGCTCGCCAGATTCGTGCGATAACAAAAATGCGGCGACAGCAGCACGCTGGCGATGCAGTCGCGCACCGCGCTCTCGTGATCCAACCCGTCGCGATCGCGCAGCGCGTGATAGAAGCGGAGCAAATCGTCGCCTTCGGTCGGCGAGAGCGGGCGGCGATACGCCCGCTCGGCAAAGCGTCGCAGCGCGGCCAGATGGCCGGGCTCGGCCGCCAGTCGCGCTTGCTCGACCCAGCGAATCTCGGCGGCGATGTTGGTGAAGTAGTCTCCCATCGCCTCGATGGCCTGGTCGCTCGCCCCGATCTGTCGAGCCTTGCCAAGATACACCTGGCGAAGCCGTTCGATCTTGGCGGGCGACGTCACCTCTTTGTCTTCCGAGCGGGCAAAATCAAATTCGCCGCCCAGCGCGAACCGCGGCGGCTCTGCCCGCTCGAAGAAAATAAAGTCTTTGTATTGCCGCGCCGGCAGATCGGTGATGAAGTTCAATTCTTGCCAGAGCGCGTCCAGCTCGCGATTCTCTTCGTCGCTCAGCACCAGCGCGCACAGTGGTCCGTCGTCGCGAAAATAGCCTTGCATCAAGTGAAAGCCCGCGGTCAACAGCCGCCCCTTGCTGCCGCTTTCGCCCTCGAAATATGCCGGTCGCTCGGCGACATAAAACGCGTCGGGAAAAACCTGGCAAAAGCGGGTCGCCGAGGCGTCGTCGGCGGCGCAGCACATCCGTCCCGCGGCAAGCTGGCGATTTCGCCAGAGCACCAGCGGCTGGCTGCCATCGGAGATGCCTTTGACGCGCAGCTTGCCCACCGCCGGCGCCAGCTTTTTGCGCCGATCGAGCACCCAGTCGCGCATCTGCTGGCAGCCGCGCCGTGCGCGGTCCAGGTCGCCAGC
>DASVHB010000164.1:0-13747 GCA_036379195.1 Pirellulales bacterium | reverse complement strand
CGCGCAGCGGTTCCATCGACACAGTCATGCAAGAGGCGCGGCTGTTTCCACCACCGGAAGATTTCGCCCGGCGGGCACGCATCGGTTCGCGCGAAGCTTACGAGCAGCTTTGGAACCGGGCGGCGAACGACCTGGAAGGCTTTTGGGGCGAGCTGGCCAAAGAACTGCATTGGTTCAAACCCTTCAGCAAAGTGCTGGAGTGGAACGAGCCGTTTGCCCAATGGTTTGTCGGCGGGCAAACCAACGTCTCGTATAACTGCCTCGACCGGCACCTCGATGCTTCGGCCAATCCGCCGCGGGGCGACAAGCCCGCACTCATTTGGGAAGGCGAGCCCGGCGACACCCGCGCGCTCACGTATCGCGAACTGCACCAGGAAGTCTGCAGATTCGCGGGTGTGCTGCGGTCGCTGGGCATCAAGGCCGGCGACGTGGTGTCGATCTATATGCCGATGACGCCCGAGCTGCCCATCGCCATGCTGGCCTGCGCCCGCATCGGCGCGATTCACTCGGTGATCTTCGGCGGTTTTTCTAGCGAGGCCATCGCCGACCGCAACAACGACGCGCAGGCCCGGCTGATCATCACGGCCGATGGAGGCTGGCGGCGCGGCTCGAAACTGCCGCTGAAGGCCAATGTCGATACCGCGCTGGAAAAGTCGCCGAGTGTCGAAAAGTGCATTGTGCTGCGTCGGGTCGGTAACGACGCGGCGATGCGCCCAGGCCGCGACTTCTGGTGGCACGAGCTGATGCAAGACGCCTCGCCCGATTGCCCGGCGGAGCCGCTCGACAGTGAGCATCCGCTGTTCATCCTCTACACCAGCGGCTCGACCGGCAAACCCAAGGGCATCAAGCACACCTCGGCCGGTTACAACCTGTTCGTCAAGAAGACTACCGAGTGGGTCTTCGACCTGCGCGAGGAAGATGTCTTCTGGTGTACGGCCGACTGCGGCTGGGTGACCGGGCACAGCTATGTGGTCTACGGGCCGCTGTCTGCCGGCGCCACGGTGTTCATGTACGAAGGCGCTCCGAACTGGCCGCAAGAGGATCGGCTGTGGCAACTGGTCGAAAAATATCGCGTCAGCATTTTTTACACGGCGCCGACGGCCATCCGCGCGGCCATCAAGTGGGGCGATCGCTGGCCCGATGCCCACGATCTTTCCAGCTTGCGGCTGTTGGGCACGGTGGGCGAAGGCATCAATCCGGAAGCCTGGATGTGGTATCACCGCAAGATTGGCCGCGAGCGCTGCCCGATTGTCGATACCTGGTGGCAGACCGAGACCGGCGGCATCATGATGAGCCCGCTGCCGGGCGCCATCGCCACCAAGCCGGGAAGCTGCACCCGGCCGCTGCCGGGCATCGTGCCGGCCATTGTCGATGAGCAAGGCCAGCCGGTCGAAGCGGGCCGCGGCGGCTGGCTGGTGATCACCCGTCCCTGGCCCGGCATGCTGCGCGGCATTTGGGGCGACGACGCACGATACCAAGAACAGTATTGGAGCAAATCGCGGCACAACTATTTGGCCGGCGACAACGCCCGTTGCGACGCCGACGGCTATTACTGGATTATGGGCCGCATTGACGACGTGCTGAATGTGTCGGGGCATCGCCTGAGCACCATCGAAATCGAAAGCGCGTTGGTCAGTCATCCGCGGGTGGCCGAGGCCGCCGCGGTGGGCCGCCCGGATGAAATCAAGGGCGAAGCGGTGGCCGTGTTTGTCACCGTCAAAGACGGCGAGCCGAGCGATGCCCTGCGCGAAGAGCTGAAGCGGCACGTGCGAAAAGAGATCGGCGCCTTGGCCCAGCCCGACGATATTCGCTTTACCAGCGCCTTGCCCAAGACCCGCAGCGGCAAGATCATGCGGCGGCTGCTGCGCGACATTGCCGCCGGCAAAGAAACCGTGGGCGACACCACCACGCTGGAAGATTACAGCGTGCTGGCCAGGCTGCGCGACCAGGAAGAGTAGGATGCTCGGAACGGATTGCTGCGGTTCTACGCCTTGGATGCGGCGTAGGCCGACGCCGCCGCGACGCCGCCGACCATCGAAGTGTCGCGCGATACTTCGCGCAGGATTTCCACCGCCCGATCTACATCTTGCATGCTGAGATCGAGGTGAGTCACGGCGCGCATCAACTGCCCGCCGAAGGCGCTGATCAACAGCCCCCGCCGCTTGAGCCGGGCGGCAAAATCGGCCGCCGTGCCCAGCTTGGGATCGACGCGGTAAATCACCAGGTTGGTATCGACCTGCGGCGGGCGAAGCTCCAGCCCGTCGATCTGCCGAATGCCCTCGGCCAGCCGCTGGGCTTTGGCATGATCTTCGGCCAGGCGATCGATGTGGTTTTCCAGCGCGTAGAGCGCGCCGGCGGCAATCACGCCGGCCTGCCGCATTCCGCCGCCAAACAACTTGCGATGACGATGGGCCCGCTCGATCAGCTCGCGCGGACCGGCCAGGGCCGAGCCGACCGGGGCGCCCAACCCTTTGGAGAAGCACACGCTCACCGTGTCGAAGTGACTGGCCCACTCGTTTGCGGCGACGCCCGTGGCGATCACCGCGTTGAACAGCCGGGCGCCGTCGAGATGGGTGGCCAAGCCATTGGCGTGCGCCCAATCGCAGATGCGGGCGACTTCGTCGATGGGTTGCACGCGCCCACCGCCGCGATTGTGCGTGTTCTCAAGACACACCAGCCGGGTGCGAACATGGTGGACGTTGTCGGGCCGAATCAGGCCCACAAGCTGCTCCAGCCGCAGCACGCCGAACTCGCCGTCGACCGGCCTGGCCGCGACGCCGCTGAGCTGGGCAAAGCCGCCCTGCTCGTACTGATAGATATGGCAACTGGTCTCGCACAGCAGTTCGTCGCCGGGCGAGCAATGCACCCGCACGCCGATCTGGTTCGACATGGTGCCCGACGGCACGAACAGGGCCTTTTCCTTGCCGAGGATTTCGGCCAGCCGCTCTTCGAGCCGCAGGACCGTGGGATCTTCGCCAAAGACGTCGTCGCCGACTTCGGCGGAGGCCATGGCGGCCCGCATGGCGGGCGTGGGACGGGTGACGGTATCGCTGCGAAAGTCAAGCATGGGAATGGTAATTTTGGGGGTTTTGATCGCTCCCACCGTTCTAGCTTCGATAAAGGCGTTGAGCAAGTTACCACGAATGCATTCCGATGGGCCTGGATTGAGGCCGTTGACTCGCGCCGAAAAACTGGCTAGCGTTGTGTTATGTTGACGCTCCATCGAAGCCCTGTTCGATCCGATCCGGCGGTGTTGGGCGGGACGCTGGTCTTTCGCGCTAGCCGAGTGCCCGCCCAATCGCTGCTCGATTACGTTAACGACGGCTATAGCCTCGATGAATTCATAGATATGTTCCCCACGGTCGAACGCGAAGACGCCGAGGAATTCCTCCGCCTCGTGCGGGGCGATATCCATGCGGATCATTTTCGATGAAAATGTACCTCGGCCTTTGCTTCAGACTTTCGACGCCAGTCATCAGGTCCAGACGGTCGGAAATCTTGGCTATGCGGGGGTCGCCAACGGCGCATTGCTAAGCCGGCTGGAAGGAGCATTCGACGTGCTCCTAACCGCCGACAAAAACTTGCGATACCAGCAGAACTTGGTAGGGCGATCGCTGGCGATCGTCGAACTTCCAACGAACCGGCTGCCGATTCTTCTCACCGTGGCAACGCAAATCGTCTCCGCAGTCATTTCGGCGGCGCCTGGCTCCTATACTCAAGTGCCATTGCCTAATCCGACGCCGTAACCTGAGATAGTTGAACCGCTACGCCGGCTCAAGACCAGAACACGCCATCACTCACACTCTGCCCAACATGCTTCGTATCGACACGCGGCGCGACGATTTCCGCGCGGCGTTGGCGGAGTTGCGCGCGCGGCTCAGCCCGGCGGGCAACGTGGTGAGCGAGGCGGGACGCCGTAAAACGATCGAGGTATTCGGCGAAGCTTTAAGCCCGGCAGAAGTCGTCACCCGTATCTGCGGCGACGTGCGGCGCGAGGGATTGGCCGCGGTGCTCGATTATTCCGCCCGGATCGACGGCGCGCGTCTGAGGGGCGATTCGCTGCGCGTGCCGGGCGACGAGTTGGTCAAGGCGCACGCACAGGCATCGCCTGCGTTTCTCGCCGCGGTTCGTCGCGTGCGGCAGAACGTGCTCGATTTTCAGCGGGCCATTCTGCACCAAGACGTTTGCTTGCCCCGGCCTCACGGTGGCTATCTGCGGCAGCGCTACTTGCCGCTAGAGCGCGTGGGCATCTGCGTGCCAGGCGGGGCCGCCGCGTATCCTTCGACGGTGCTGATGACCGCCATTCCCGCACAAGCGGCGGGCGTCAAGCAGATTGCTATGGTCGCGCCGCCCACGAAATATGGAGCGTACAACCGCGAGCTGTTAGCCACCTGCCATGAACTCGGCATCAGCGAAGTCTATCGGCTGGGCGGGGCCCAGGCGGTCGCGGCGCTGGCCTACGGCGTCGAAGGCTTGCCGCGCGTCGATAAGATCGTCGGCCCGGGCAATCTGTTCGTCGCCTTGGCCAAGAAGCAGGTGTATGGAGACGTGGACATCGATTCGATCGCCGGACCGAGCGAAGTGGTCGTGATCGCCGACCATTCGACGCGGGCCGACTACACCGCCGCCGATCTGATCGCGCAGGCCGAGCACGCGCCCGGCGCGAGCATTTTAATCACCTGCAGCGCCGAGGTGATCGAAGCCACCGCCGCCGAGCTGGCGCGCCAACTCGCAGGCCTGTCTCGCGGCGAGCTAGCGCGGCAATGCCTGGAAGAGTTTGGGGCACTGGTGCTCTGCCGCGATGCCGACGAAGCCTGTGCCCTGGCCGACGAAATCGCCCCCGAACATTTGCACCTTGCCACCGACGATGCTGAGCGCCTGCTCCACAAAATCCACCACGCGGGGGCGGCGTTTTTGGGAAATCATACCCCCGTGGCGGTGGGCGACTATGTCGCGGGCCCTTCCCACGTGCTGCCGACCGGCGGTACGGCGCGCTGGGCCAGTGGTCTCTGCGCCAACGACTTCTTACGCCGGACCAGTGTCATCCATTGCACGCCCGAATGGCTTGCCGAGCTATCGCCCGACGTTCGCGTATTGGCCGAAGCGGAAGGATTAACCGCTCACCGCGACAGTGTGCAGGTGAGGGTTCAGGGTTCAGGGTTCAGGGTTCAGGAAAACAAAGACACGAGCGACTAAAGCGATCTATCTCGCGTCGGTCGCGGTTCGCACCAGCCACTCATCACTCATCCCTCATCACTTTTCACTTTTCACTTTTCACTTTCCGCCCGACCAAGCATGTCATTCTTCCGCCCGGCAATCGACGCTCTCTCCGGCTATGTGCCGGGCGAACAACCGCAAGCCGGCAAGTTCATCAAGCTCAACACGAATGAGAATCCGTATCCTGCTTCGGCGGCGGTGAAGCGGGCCGTGACGGCGGTGCTCGAACAGGGCCTGGGCCGCTATCCCGATCCGATGGCCGGCGCCTTTCGCCGCCGAGCGGCCGAGGTGCTGGGCGTCGAGCCCGATTGGATTCTGTGCGGCAACGGCAGCGACGAGTTGCTGACGATTGTCACCCGCGCCTTCGTCGGCGAGGGACAATTGCTGCGTCTGCCATACCCGAGCTACATCCTCTATAAGACGCTGGCCGAAATTCAAGGCGCGGCCAGTGAAGAGGTGCGGTTCAATCCTGATTGGACCTTGCCCGACGACTTCGCTGCTGATGGCGACCAATTGCGGTTGGCGTTTTTACCCAATCCCAATAGCCCGTCGGGCACGATGGTCTCGCCGCAACGAGTGCTCGAACTGGCCGAGCGGCTGCCCTGCCCGCTATTGGTCGATGAGGCCTATGTCGATTTCGCCGACTGCAATTGCCTGGCGTTGGTAAAGCAAAGCGAAAAGATCATGGTGTCGCGGTCGCTGAGCAAGTCGTATGCTTTGGCGGGGTTGCGATTTGGTTTCTTGGTGGCCCAGCCGCACATTATCGCGGGGCTGATTAAAGTCAAAGACTCGTATAATTGCGATGCGCTGAGCATCGCCGCCGCCACGGCGGCCATCGACGATCAGACCTGGTTGGCCGCGACCCGCGCGAGAATCATCGCCACACGGCGCCGGTTGAGCACGGGCATGCGCGAACTGGGGTTCGAGCCGGTCGAGTCGCATGCCAATTTCGTCTGGTGCCCGCACCCGAAGCTGCCGGTCAAGCCGCTCTATGAACGTCTGAAGGCCAGCCGTGTCTTGGTACGGTATATGGACTATGCCGGTTGGGGCGATGGTTTGCGGATTTCCGTCGGCAGCGACGAGCAGATCGATGCCTGTCTGACGCTGCTGAAGGGTATGGTTTAGAACCTCAAACGGAGCAATGTCTGTGACACGCAGCGCTACCATTCAACGCCAGACCGCCGAAACCGAGATCTCGCTTGAACTGAATCTGGATGGCTCGGGCCAGGCCGATCTGGCGACCGGCGTCGGTTTCTTCGACCACATGCTCACGCTGCTGGCTCGGCACGGGGCGCTCGACCTGATGGTGCGCGCCAAAGGCGACTTGCACGTCGATCAGCACCACACCGTCGAAGACGTGGGCATTTGCTTCGGACAGGCGCTGCGCCAGGCGCTGGGCGACAAATCGGGCATTCGCCGCTACGGACACTTCTCGCTGCCTATGGAAGAGGCGCTGGCCACCGTGGCGATCGACCTGAGCGGTCGTTACTTTCTGGTGTTCGACGCCAAATTTCCGTCATCCAAAATTGGTGATTTCGACAGCGAGCTGATCGAAGATTTTTGGCAAGCGGCGGCGGCCAATACACTCTGCAATCTGCATGTACACGTGCCGTATGGCCGTAACAGTCACCACATCAGCGAGGCCATCTTCAAGGCCGCCGCACGGTCCTTGCGAATGGCGGTTGAGCACGACCCGCGCACCTCGGGCGTGCCCAGCACCAAGGGAACGTTGGGGTGATATCCCGCAGGGAGGCCCATGATGTCTCGCAGAGAGCCTATGCTGGCTGCGCGACCAACCGACCACAGGTTATCGGCTAGCTTAAGTCTTTGTCTCTCGGCCACTTAGCGATTTAACACAATCCTAACTTTCGGCTCATTCGCATCTAATGCACCGCGCGTAACTTTTGGATGAGGAACAAGGCTGTCCCATCTGAAGTGAGTGCATGAGTTTCGGCATTACTCGTCGGCGAATGTTTTGGCTTGCAGCCGCTCTGGGGCTGATGATCGCTGATCGTCGCTTGCTGGCCTCCGACGCGTTGGCATCGCTCGTTGGCAAACATGTCATTGTGGTTGCGGAGCAAGCTCTGTTGCGGAATGGACCACGGAACTCAACCGAGGTAGCCGCCGGCACGATGCTCGACGTGGTGCGCGTGCGGGGCGACTGGCTGTGGGTCAATCGCGGTTGGGTACATCGGCGCGATGTCGCACCGTACGATCGAGCGATCGAGTTTTTCAGCCGGCAGATTAAGCGGCAGCCCACCGCATCAGCCTATAGCCATCGTGCCCGAGTGCATTGCTACCAGGGCGAGTTCGCACAGGCCCTGGCCGATAGCGACCGGGCGACCCGCCTAGATCCAACGTTGGCCGCCGCCTGGTGCAACCGCGGACGGGCGCACGCCGCGCTGGACCAGGTCGACGAAGCGATTGCCGACTTCGATCGGGCCATTCGCCTCGACGCCAAGTTAGCCGTTGCTTATAGCCATCGAGGTCGAGCCTGGACGGAGAAAGGCGAGTTCGAGCGGGCCATTGCCGACTGCGACACCGCGATTCGGCTCGATCCGCAATCGAGTGTGGCCTATTACTACCGAGGCCGTGCGAGGCACCGCCAAGACGACCGCAAGCGCGCCATTGCCGATTTCACCCGGTCGATCGGCCTGAATCCGCATTATGTGCCCGCCTATAATCACCGCGGCATCGTCTACACCGAGCAGCGTCAATATGCTCTGGCGATCGCCGACTTTGATGCCGCGATCAAGCTCGATCCGCAATTCGATCTGGTACACATCCACTACAACCGGGGCAACGCCTGGCTGGGCCTGGGAAAGTTCGAGCGAGCGTTGTCCGATTACCGCGTGGTGCTGCGGCGAGACGCCGAGTATTTGCCCGCCATCGAGGCCATCGCGGTTTGCTATGCTCATCACGGCGAGCTTGAGCTAGCCGCTCAATGGCGTCGCCGGGCTTTGGAGTTGGGCGGCGGCGAGCACGAACTCGCGCAGGAGTTGCAGCAGCGTCAACATTCGCTGGCCGATCGTGGGGCGCCCGATGATTCGCTGCCCGAGTAATCAATCTCCGTACGATCGCTGATCGTTGACCATGGCCGGCGAGAGGGCCTCAATCACTTCGGCCGGCGTGGGCGGCGAGACCACGGGCGCGGCGGGCCTCACCGCCGGTCGTGGAGCGAACACTTCCGCTTCGCTGCCGAGGGTGGCCGAAAGCGTACCTTTCAAACCATAACGATCGACCTGTAAATCGAGCGGGGCGTTGGGCCGACCGCGGCCAATGCGAAAGATCGCTTCGCGATAATTCGCCACTTTCTCGCCGTTGATCGCCAGAATGCGATCGCCCATGCGCAGGCCGGCTCTGGCCGCGGGACTGTCGGGCAACACGCGCAACACGCGGGCGCCGCCATACGAAGTTTTGCTGAAGGTCACGCCCAACGCCGCTCGGCGAAAGACATCTCCGGGGCTGGCCAGCGTCACTTCGAGCGGGCCGCGCAACCCTTGCCGGTCGATCTCCAGTTCGACCTGCACTTCGGGGCCGCTGGCGCTTACCAATCGAATGACTTCACGGCTGTTAGACACCGGGGTGTTGTCGACCCTCAGGATGCGATCGCCGATGCGCACGCCCGCATCTGCCGCCGGACTGTTTGGCAGCACCGCGGCGACTTCGACGCCCGCGTCGCCCAGATCGCGCAAGCGAACGCCCAAAGCCCCGCCGGCGGGAACTGCCCGGCGTTGAGCAGGCGAACCATCCCCGCTTTCGGTTTGAGCCGCGGCGGCACGTTCGAGGCCCACTGCGAGCATTGCCGCCAACAGCCACTGCGCCAAGAGGAGCGCGTGCATCAACTCTGTGCGCAGGACTCGTCTGCTCATACCCGCCTCCCGCCGAGATTGCAGTCTAAACCTATCTACCCAGTAAAACCTTATCGACAAGGCGAACCGCGGGCAAGCAATGCGATTTTAGCGGTGGGGAAGACCTCGCGGCTTTCCAGGCGCGTGCCGGAATGTTCGCCAGTTTACGCGGCAAGCACAACCCGCACGCTGACTGCCGTAAGTCGTGATCTCAATGCCGGTTGTGATGACAAACCGGCTCATTCTTTGTCGATGACGAAGGGGGCGAGCGCGAGGGTGGGACAGGAACAAATCGGGAGAGGGCGGTTCGTGGAATGCCGCGAAGTCTGTGGGTCGCAACGCTCGTGTGCGTCAACGCGGCTTGGCTCCTGTCGGCCGCCAGCGATTGCCGCGTTTGGGGACAAACGGTGCCTGAGCGGTTGCCGCCCGTGCGCCCCACGGCTCCGGTGGCCGAATTGCCCGCTCCTGGGCCTCCGCCGGCGTCCAGGCCAGCAGGGCCGGCAGGGCCGGCAGGGCCGCCTGCTCGGTGGTTTGCCGAATCATACCGCGGATGGTTCGACGATGCGCCCGCCTGGTTCAACCCTTTTTTCGCGGCTACGCCCCAACCCACCGGCTGGCTGCGCGTCGACTATCTGAATTGGCGCCTGCGCGATGCGCCGCTGCCTACGCCGTTGCTCACCACCAGCGATGTCGCCGATGCCGGGCGAATCGCGGCGCCTTCGACCACCGTGCTCTATGGCGGACATTCGCAAAACCTGGGATCATTCTCGGGCATTCGAGTGTCTGGCGGCTGCTGGTTCACGTTTAATCCGTGGATCGGCGCCGAATTCAGCGTATTCGGCCTGCCGGGCCGGGAGTCGCATTTCCAGGTGGCCAGCAGCCAGACGCCGCACCAGCTTTTGGCGTTGCCGTTTTTCAATCAGACTTCGGGGACGGCGGTGTCCGACTCGATCGTGATCGCGCAGCCGGGCGGAGCCACCGCCAGCGCCGCCGCCATGCTACAAACGTCGCTGTGGGGAATCGAGGGCAACGCCCTGCGCCGCCGCCGCCGGTCGTTCGGCCGCGGCGGCGACGAATTGGCGCTGCTCGGCGGCATTCGCGTCATCCAACTCAACGAGCGGCTCGACTTTTCAAGCTCGTCCAGCGCGGCGGGCGGTATCAATCGCGGCGACGATATTCACACGCAAAGCTCATTCATCGGTTTTCAGACCGGTCTGAGAAGCCTGCGCCAATGGGGGCGGTTTTCGTTCACGGCGACGGGCAAAATCGGCTTCGGCGCGACCAACGACTTGGTGACGGTGGCCGGGCATTACAACTCGATCGGCTTTGGCAGCCCGCAACCATCGCTCTTGCCCAATGGCAATCCAACGACCACGCCCGCCGACGTGAGCAACAATTTCCTCTACGCGTTTTCGGTCGTGCCCGAAGTGCAAGCGATGCTCAGTTATGACCTGCTTCCGCGGCTGCGTTTTTCAGCAGGTTACGACTTTTTGTATTGGACGCGTTTGATCCGCCCGGGCGACCAGATCGACACCCGCGCCAGCCTGGCCAATGCCGCCAGTGCGCTGGCCGCGCCGATTCAGCCCGTTCCGCTCGACCGGCACAGCGACTTCTGGCTGCGAGGTTGGAGCGTGTCGCTGACGTATCACTATTAAACTCAGATCCCAAGCGATGTCGCCGCGAGAGAGGGCCATGGCTAAGAACGGAGTTGGTCATATCGGTTATACTCATCCATGAGGGGGTCTCCCCAACCTGAGCGCATTGCCGCCTCGACCTGCGCTGGGTAAGTATCGCTCAGCGCGTCGTCCTGTTCCAGCAGCGCTTTTATCCGCTCATACTGTTCGGCAGCAAGCAGCACATAGGCCTTCTTGGTCCGCGGATCGATCATCCGCGGCGGGACATTCGAGTGCACATCGAGGGCTTGCTGTATCTCAGGACTGAGGTTGACCATGCCGTCATTCTATCGCACTACATGACATAACAGCAATATGCTACTGGATCGCTCAATGCAGAGATTTTAATCGCCACCCGGTGGAATTCGCTGTTGGAATTCGCTTGTATACGGATCGGCGGTGCTGGGCTGGTAGGCTTTTCCCTGTTCGCGATTCGCCCCCGAGTACGTACAGCCAGCCACTCCGCAGAACAGGGCGGCAAGCACAAGGGCGTGCATCAGCGGCGTAGACGTAGAGGCCAGTGAATCATATACGGCGCGCATACATCCACTCGGATTCTGGGATCAATTCCAACGTACGCAGAAGGTGGGACTCGTTTCGCTCGGCCCACCCTACCGGCTACCGGCCGCCGAGAACAACCGCTTCTCACGGCCATGCGGCGCACCTTTATCGGACCTGCGGGCAACACTTCGTGAGAAAAACTCTTTGCTTATTTTCTCGAATGATTTCAGGGCGCCGCGGGCACCGGCGATTTGCGAATTCCGATCGCGGTGATTAGACTCAGCGTAGTTCCGTCCTGCCTGATTGACCCGCCGGAGATAAGCCCATGCGACTGCGCCCTATGCCCCTGCTCTTCTTGTTCGTTTGTTCCTGTGTCGCAGGCGTATCACTCGTTCGGGCCGCCGACGAAACCGGCTTCGAGGCCATCTTCAACGGCAAAGACCTGAGCGGCTGGCAGATGGTCAACAAGACCGGCCCCGGCTACGTGGTCGAAGACGGCGTGCTGGTTTGTCCCAAGGAGGGCGGCGGCAACCTGTTTACCAACAAGGAGTATGCCAATTTCGTGCTGCGGTTTGAATATCGCCTGGAGCCGGGCGGGAACAACGGCGTGGGCCTGCGGGCGCCGCTCACGGGCGACGCCGCCTACGCTGGCATGGAATCGCAGATTCTCGACGACGACGCTCCTCAGTATGCCAATCTCGAGCCTGGCCAATACCACGGCTCGATCTATAAAGTGCTGCCCGCCAAGCGAGGCGCCCCCAAAAAGGCCGGTGAGTGGAACACCGAAGAGATCGTCTGCCAGGGCCGCCACATCAAGGTCACCGTCAACGACAAGGTGACGGTTGACGGCAGCCTCGACGACGTGAAAGACCCGGAAGTGCTCAAGGCCCATCCGGGCATGCAGCGGACCGCGGGGCACATCGGCTTTTTGGGGCACGGCGCGCGGGTCGAGTTTCGCAACATCCGCGTCAAGACGCTGCCGTAACCCACCACGCCACTCGAGGAGCAAGCCATGCCAACCGCACGCGACGCCACCGAAAAGCCCGCCGCGCAGCCTGCCCAAGATGGCTCGCCGGCTTTTACGCTGGCGATTGACATCGGCGGCACCGGCCTGAAAGCTTCGGTGCTCGACGAGCAAGGCGAAATGACCACCGAGCGCGTCAGGGTCGATACGCCACATCCGTCGCCGCCAAACGTGCTGGTCGAAGCACTGGTGAAGTTAGTGGCCTCGCTGCCGCGATACGACCGCGTGTCGGTAGGATTTCCCGGCGTCGTGCGGAAGGGCAAGATTGTCACCGCGCCAAACCTGGGACAAGACGATTGGCAAGGCTTCGACCTGGCCGAAGCACTCGGGCGTCATTTGAACAAGCCCATCAAGGTGAAGAACGACGCCGACCTGCAAGGGCTGGGCGCTATTCGCGGCCAGGGCGTGGAGATGGTCATCACGCTGGGCACGGGCTTTGGCACGGCGCTGTTTGACGATGGATTCATCGCCCCGCATATCGAGTTGGCCCATCACCCGTTCCGCAAGGGCGATACCTACGAACAACAGTTGGGCAATGCCGCCCTGCACGCCGCGGGAAAGGATAAATGGAACAAGCGCGTCCGCAAGGCGATCGAGACGATACGCGCGCTCACCAATTTCGATACGTTGTTTATCGGCGGCGGCAACGCCAAGAAGATCGAGTTTGAGCTGCCCAGCGACGTCGAGGTGGTCTCGAACGATTACGGCATGCGCGGCGGCATCTGGCTGTGGCGCCACGACCGCCATCATTTGATCCTGGAAGACTGAAATGTTTCACTTGAACGTGTGGCTGACGGTCAAAGATGTCGAACAGGTCGAGACCATCCGCGAGCGGCTCGCGCAGGCGGCGGGCATGTCGCGGCAAGAGCCCGGCTGCGTAAGGTTCGAGGTGTTTCATTCGCAGTCTGACGAGCGGCGGTTTCTGCTCGTCGAGCGTTGGGAATCGAAAGCCGCCTGGGAGACTCACCGCCAAGGCAAGGCGGTGACCGAAATCTACGTGCCCCAGGTGCTGCCGCACGTCGAGCGCGAGCCGCACGTTTGCTCCCTACTCGACTGACGGTTTAGGGTTCAGGGTTCAGGGACGCGGTTAACCCATCGTGAATTAAGAAATCTGAACGCCTGCCGGGCGGCGGCGGGGCCGACGTGGCTGTGGCGGCTTAGTTCGACATGAATGCCGCCCTTATACCCGCTGGCCGCGAGTGCCCCAATCACCGGCGGAAAATCGATTTCCCCTTCGCCGAACATCAGGTGCTCGTGGACGCCGGCGCGCATGTCTTCGATATGTACGTTCACCAGGTGTGCGGCCCAGCGGCGAATCTGCGCGGCGATCGGTAGCTCGCCCTGGCAGTGCAAATGGCCGATGTCAAGCGTTAATTGAAACTGCGGATGATCGAGCCGCCGCGCAAGGTGTTCGTAGCGTTGCATGGTGTCGATCAGCATGCCTGGTTCCGGTTCAAAGCCGACCATGACATTCTTCGCAT
>DASVHB010000163.1:0-4767 GCA_036379195.1 Pirellulales bacterium | reverse complement strand
TCGTTCTTGCCAAACTCGCCGAGTTACTGAATCTGCCGAACGTGCCATCCTCGAACTCCGTTGCAAAAGGTGGGGAATTGCCCCGAACCCTTGCAACTTACCCCAGGCGTCAAGAATGGCTGTCGTGGACGGTTACACGCGGCTTATGCGCTTGCGGCATTCGGACCCGAACGTCCGGCGGCAGTGGCATATCTCAAACAGATTGCGGCCGAACGAGATTACGTCGGCAGTTCCACCGCGTCTGACTTACTTGGAGAACTTGAGCGCCGCTGCGGTTCGGTGACTCCGCCGTCGCCGTGATCAATTTGGCGGCATCAAGGGCAGCCGGTTATCTAGAGTCGAATCGCCGGAGCCACGGTATGCGGTCGAAGTCGGCGTCGTAACTCGCCAGATTTACAACATTTCGCGACTGCATGATGGCAACGACAAGTGCATCTCCGCTCAGCAGCCCAAACTGTTGACTAACTGCGGTGGCGTTCTCAATATCCGTTATCTCGACTGGCAAAGTTTGGATCCCCAGTTTGGGAATGCTCGCAACCGCTTGGCGAAAATGAGTTAGAGCCTGGATGTGATCGGGATGTTTTTTCAGCCGTTGAGCGATTCCCTTATGCGGCCAGCCGTTCATCGCAACCGCTTCGATCGTCATCAAGCGATGTGCCGTTTCGGATATTGCATGGGCCGAAATAAGACCACGGATTTCGCCGAGATTAACTCGCCTGATGAGATCCGTGCATGCCGCCCCAAAGGATGGGTGAACGGTGAAATGGTAGACAAGTGTGTTCGCATCGATGAACACCGATTCGCCGCGAACCAGGTCGCCGAAGTTCACGGCAATTCTCCGAGTTCAAAATCAGCTCCCATCGCGATCTCTTCCAAGACCGATACATCGTCTGGTCGCGGCACCATGCCGGCCGTGATGTCAGCCCAGGACTGGTGCAAGTCAAGCGTGATCCGTATCCGTGCGTTCTCCAGAAAGGGCAGCGGATCCAAGGGGCGTAGCACGCCGTTCTCATAAATCGCGTCGATCGATATGGGCATCGCCTTATTCTCTCAATCGGCCAGCGTCGTTGGTCGCGTTCGCGTAAAACCGCTGCAATCAGTATGACAGGTGGGGCAAATCGCAATCAACCCCCGGACTTGCGCGGGCCGCGCGCCCATCGCCCGTGATCGCCGTGACGAGCCATTGGCGGGCTGTCGATTTGACCATCGTTTAGGGGCTGATGCAAAACAGCCGCCGGCAAGATGTTGCATTAAGCGAGCGACACAAGCGCCCCTCGTTTCTCGCAAGCAAATGAGCGAAGCGAAGGCGCCCGCCGGCCCTTTCGCCGTGCAACGGCTTCACGGTATGTTGAAGGTTTGCATCCGTCTGACTCGCTCGCACGAGGCAATGAACCAATCACGAACGGCGAATCGATCACGCACGGCCGACCCGCGTCGGCAGGCCCGACTGCCGGGCATGGATCTGCCTGAATCTGAGATTCCCGAGTCCGATGCAGCGCCGCGCGCGACGATCGGCATCGCGGGAGCGCCGAGCGGCTGCGCGGCGGTGTGCCCGACCGGACCGGTCGAGATTCCGGCCACCAGCCTGGCCGGGCAAAGCGTCTGGGTCATCGATGCCAATTCGCTTATTTTCCAGGTGTTCCATGCGATTCCCGAAATGACCAGCCCGAGGGGCGAGCCGGTCAACGCCGTGTTCGGCTTCGTACGCGACATCCTCCACATCGCCCAGACCAAAGAGCCGCACTACTTGTTCTGCGCGTTCGACATGGCCGGGCCGACGTTTCGGCACGAGCTTTACGCCGATTACAAGGTACACCGCACCGAAATGCCCGGTGAGCTGGTGCCGCAGTTTCCGCTGATCCGCCGGGTAATCGAGACCCTGGGCATACCCATTTTGGAACTGCCCAGCTTCGAGGCCGACGACATTCTAGCCACGGTGGCCCGCCAGACCGAAGAGCTGGGCGGCGAATGCTACGTGGTCACCGCCGACAAGGACTGCCGGCAACTGATCACCGAACGGGTAAAGATCTACAACGTCCGCAAAAACCAGGTGTACGATGCCGCGGCCTTGGCGGCCGACTGGGGCGTGGCGCCCGGCCAGGTGGTCGATTTCCAGGCGTTGGTGGGCGACCCGGTCGATCACGTGCCCGGCGTGCCGCTGATCGGTCCCAAGATCGCCCAAGAGTTGTTGCAGAAGTATGGCACGCTCGATGCCGTGCTCGACCATGCCCACGAAGTGGCCGGGGCTAAGCGCAAGCAGAACCTGCTTGAAGGGCGCGAGCAAGCTCTACTCAGCCGGCAGCTTGTGCGGCTCGACGCCCAGGTGCCGATCGAAATCGACTGGGCGCACGGGCGGCTGGGCGGTTTCGACCGCGAGCAGGCACTGGCCATTTTCGCCGAGTTTGGCTTTCACCGCTTTGGCGATCAATTGCGGCAACTCAACGTCAGCCAGGCCCCGCCAAGCTGGCAGGCTGATTATCGCACGATCGACACGCCCGAGGCCCTGGCTCGCCTGGCCGCCGAGCTAAGTAAGCAATCGTGTATTTCCATCGACACCGAGACCACCAGCGTCAACCCCAGCCGGGCCGAGTTGGTGGGCGTGTCGCTGGCCTGGAAGCCGGGCGTGGCCTATTACCTGCCGGTGAGGGCGCCCGAGGGCGAGCCGACGCTCGAAGTGCAGGCCGTCGTCGAGGCACTGCGGCCCGTGCTCGAAAACCCGGCGGTCGGCAAGATCGGCCAAAACCTGAAGTACGATATGACCGTATTTCGCGGGCTGGGAATCGAGCTGCGCGGCATCGTGTTCGACTCGATGGTCGCCAGTTACCTGCTCGACGCCGGCGAACGCAATCACAACCTCGACGAACTGGCGCAGCGCTATCTCAACCACACCACCATCCGCATCGGCGAGCTGATCGGCACCGGCAAACAGCAAAAGTCGATGGACCAGGTGCCGCTGGCGGCCATCACTTCGTACGCTTGTGAAGACGCCGATGTGCCGCTACGCCTCTTGCCGATCTTGAAGCCGAAGCTGGCGGAGCAGCAGCTTACCGAATTGTACGAGCAGCTCGAATTGCCGCTAATCGACGTACTGGCCGAAATGGAGCACAACGGCATTCGCATCGACGTGGGGCGGCTGGCCGAGCTAAGCCGGCAGTATGGCGAGCGGATGAAACTGTTGGAGAAAGAGATTTACGATCTGGCGGGGCATGAGTTCAACATCGCCTCGCCCAAGCAGCTTCAAACCGTGTTGTTCGACGAGCAAAAGCTGCCCGTGATTTCGAAGACCAAGACAGGGCGCAGCACCGATGTCGATGTTCTGGAAGAGCTTGCCCGGCAGCATCCTTTGCCGGCCAAGATCATCGAATATCGGCAGTTCGCCAAGCTGAAGGGAACTTATGTCGATGCCTTGCCCGCACTGGTGCATCCGCGCACGGGCCGCGTACACGCTTCGTTTCATCAGGCGGTGGCGGCGACGGGCAGACTCAGCTCGAGCGACCCCAATTTGCAGAATATTCCCATTCGCACCGAGAGTGGGCGCGAGATTCGCTCTGCGTTTTTGCCCGGTCATGAGGGTTGGAAGCTGCTTTCGGCCGACTATTCGCAGATTGAGTTACGCGTGCTAGCACATTTCTCGGGCGACGAAAACCTTTGCGCCGCTTTTGCTTCGGACGAAGACATTCACACGCGCGTAGCGGCCCAGGTGTATGGCGTCGAGCTGGCGGGCGTGACGGGCGAGATGCGGCGCACGGCCAAGGCGGTCAATTTTGGCGTCATTTATGGGCAAAGTCCGTTCGGTCTGGCCAAAACTTTAGGCATCGAGCAAGACGTGGCCGCTGCTTTTATCGAAGGATATTTCAACCGGCACCCCGGCGTCGAGGAATTCTTGAACCGGATACTGGTAGAATGCAGCGCGAAGGGGTATGTTACTACGATCCTGGGACGGCGACGCGCCATCCGCGGCATTCGCCCGGAGCTAGTCCGACAGGGTGTTGGAAAACAGGGTGTTGGAAGGCAGCGAAACCTTTCTGAGCGGACTGCCATCAACACCGTGATACAGGGTTCGGCGGCGGACCTGATCAAGCTGGCCATGATTGCCATTCACCGCCGATTGCGGCGCGAGTCGCTGGCCGCCAAAATGTTGTTGCAAATCCACGATGAATTGGTGTTCGAGGTTCCTTCTGACGAAGTAGAGCCGATGACGCGCTTGGTGAGCGAAGAGATGATCTCGGCGCGGCAATTGTCGGTGCCGTTGAAGGTAGACGTAAGTGTGGGAGACCACTGGGCGGCGGCGAAGGAGTAGCAGTAGGGTGGGCATTGCCCACCATTGATTTCACGGCGGGCGGTGCCCACCCTACGGCACCGGAGATTTTCCCGGTTTTGATTTTTGCGTTTTGCATTTCGACTTTCTGTTCGCGTTGCGGGCGTCGGCGGAGCAGCGGAAGTCAAAATGCAAAAGTCAAAAGTCAACATGATGCACGAATTGCGTGTGGTGGGGCTGTTGGGCGGCGTGGCCAGCGGCAAGAGCCTGGTGGCGCGGCAGTTGTGCGATTTGGGCGCCGGCGCGCTCGACGGCGATGCCGCGGGACACGAAGTGCTGCGTTGGCCTGAGGTCGAACAACTGGCGCGGGCCCGCTGGGGCGATGATATCTTCGGGGCAGATGGTCACATTCGCCGGCCGGCGTTGGCGGCGATTGTTTTCGCCCCCACCGCCGCGGGCCGGCGCGAACTGGAGTATTTGGAGCAAATCACCCATCCCAAGATTGCGAC
>DASVHB010000162.1:0-10389 GCA_036379195.1 Pirellulales bacterium | reverse complement strand
CCGAAGCGTAAGCGAGGAAGTGTCGGATTCTGGCCTCGCTTACGCTTCGGGTTGGTATCTTCTCGCTCCGACCAACTCAACTTTGCGACACAAGCCAGTTTCTCAGCGGTTTGGCGGCCTCAGCCAAACAACCCTGGGATCACCCGACCTTCGCCCAAGATGGCCTGCCGCCTGCCGGCGGGCGCCATGAGTTCTTTACGGGGATCGATGCCCAAGGCACGGTACACAGAACCTGCCACGTCGGCCGGCGACACCGGCTGATCGGTCACATATGCTCCTTGGGAATCCGTACTTCCGATGACCTGGCCGGCCCTCACGCCTGCTCCGGCGATTAAAAGCGATGCTGCCGGCGACCAATGATCGCGCCCGCCCGCACGATTGAATCTAGGCGTTCGCCCGAATTCGCCGCAGACGAGCAGCAACGTCTCTGCCAGCAGGCCGCGCGACTCGAGGTCGTCGATCAGCGCCGACACGCCGCGATCGAACGGCGGCAGCATTCGCCCCAGCCCGCCGCGCAGGTTCGCATGGTGGTCCCAGCCACAGAAACTGATCGTGACGAACCGCGCCCCCCGCTCCACCAGCCGCCGGGCAAGCAGGCAGTTTTGGCCGAAGGCGGTGCTGCCATATCCCGCCTGGGTGCTGTCGTCCTCGGACTCACCGGCAAACGCCGGCCGAAGCTTGTCAGACAACGCATTGTCCGAGACGCTTTTGGGCGCCGCCGATTGCAACCGATCGAACGTTCCCGATGGCTGATCGCCGAGAGCGGAAGATTCCCAACTCTCGCCGAGGAAGGAACTGCCGCCTACCTGCCAGGCAAACCGAGGGTTGCCGGGCAGAGCGAAATAAGGCGGCACCGCGGCGCCGCCGCCCAACTGGTGGGCGACGACAGCGCCCATCGCCGGGTGATCGCCAAACGGCGAGCCAAACCTGCCCGACAGCATCCAGTTGGCCGCCGCCTCATGATGATCGCAGTCGTGCGAAGCGGAACGGACGAGCGTCAGCTTATTCATGCGGCGCGAAAGCTCGGGCAATCGTTCACCGATCGCGACGCCCGGCACGCTGGTCGAAATTGCCCTGAAGGGACCGCGTATCTGCGCCGGCGCGTCGGGCTTGGGGTCGAGAGAGTCGAGGTGCGAAAGCCCGCCGCCCAAGAAAATCAGAATGACCGAGCGCGCTCTTGGCGTTTGGCCGCCGGTGGCGGCTGCCGCCGGGAACATCGGCAACGACATAACAACCCCGCCCATGGCGCCGGCGCGCAGGAAGTCGCGCCGACTTGGCCGATGAAGCTCCGATGTGGGTCTGCGGTTCAATGAACTACCTCGGCCAATCGCTCGAAACTGAACTCGCCCGAGCGGTAATCAACCCGCACGCCGGTCTCGGCCCCCAGGTTTCCTTTCAAGATTTCGGTCGCCAGCGGATTTTGAATCTGCTGCTGAATCACGCGCTTCAGCGGCCGCGCTCCATACGTCGGATCATAGCCCAGCTTGGCGATTTCATCGAGCGCCGCGGGCGTCACTTGCAGCTCAATCTGGTGCTGCTCAAGCTGCTTCCGCAATCGCTCGACCTGCAACGTGACGATCTGCCGCAAGTGTTTGGCGTCGAGCGGATGGAAAATAATGACTTCGTCAATGCGGTTGAGAAACTCGGGCAGAAAGCCGGCCTGCAGCGACGTCTGCACCGCCTGGCGGATCTCTTCCTGATTGCCGCCGGTGCGCGTGATCTCTTGAATCGCCTGGCTGCCGATGTTCGAGGTCATCACGATGATCGTGTTCGTGAAATCGACGGTGTGCCCCTGGTTGTCGCTCAGGCGACCGTCGTCGAGCACTTGCAGCAAGATGTTGAACACATCGCGATGGGCTTTTTCAATTTCGTCGAGCAACACCACCGAGTAGGGGCGGCGGCGGACTGCTTCGGTGAGCCGGCCTCCTTCTTCATATCCCACGTAGCCCGGAGGAGCGCCGATCAGCCGGCTGACGGTATGCCGCTCCATGAATTCGCTCATGTCGAGCCGCACCATTGCCGTCTCGTCGTCGAACAGCACCTCGGCCAGGGCCTTGCAAAGCTCGGTTTTGCCGACGCCGGTCGGCCCTAGAAAGATGAACGAGCCGATAGGCCGATTGGGGTCTTGCAAGCCCGAGCGGCTGCGGCGCACCGCGTTCGACACCGCTTCGACCGCTTCGTCCTGCCCGACCACGCGCTGATGCAGCCGCTCTTCCATCACCAGCAGCTTGGCCCGCTCGGTTTCCATCATGCGGCTGACGGGAATGCCGGTCCAGAGGCTGACGATGTCGGCGATTTCTTCCGGGCCGACTTCGCGCCGCAGCAACCGCCGGGTCGGCGCGCCGTCGCGGCTCTCGCGCTCGGCGGGCGCCAATTCTTCCAAATGCTTCAGCAGCTTCTTTCGCTCGACATCGAGCTGATAGAGCCGCTGATAGTCTTGCTCTTCGATCGGATTGCCGGTGGCCTGTTTTTCTTTGATCGCGGTGTTGAGCTGCTGAAACTCCAGATCGAGCTGGTCGAGCTGGTTGCGGGTCTGCTGCACGTCGCCCAAGCCCATTTTCTCGGCTTCCCACTGCTCGCGCAGGCTGGCCAGCTTGCGCCGCAGCTCTTGCATCTCTTCTTCGATTTCCGCCCGGCGCTCGACCGCGTGCTCTTCGGTTTCCTCGGCCAACTGCCGCGCGGCCAGTTCAAGCTGGGTGATCCGCCGCTGCACTTCGTCGATCTCGCTGGGCACGCTCTGCAGCTCCATCGCCAGGCGGCTGGCGGCTTCGTCGACCAGGTCGATTGCCTTGTCGGGCAAAAAACGGTCGCTGATGTAGCGGTGCGAAAGATTGGCCGCCGCCACCAACGCCGAGTCGCGGATCTTGACGCCCTTGTGATGGGCCTCGTAGCGGCCCTTCAATCCGCGCAGAATGGCAATAGTGTCTTCGACGCTCGGCTCGCCGATAAAGACCGGCTGAAAGCGGCGCTCCAAGGCGGCGTCTTTTTCGATGTGCTTGCGGTATTCGTCGAGCGTGGTGGCGCCGATGCAGCGCAGCTCGCCGCGGGCCAGCGCCGGCTTGAGCAAGTTGGCGGCGTCGGCGGCGCCCTCGGCGGCGCCCGCCCCCACCACCGTGTGCAACTCGTCGATAAACAGCATGATGCTGCCGCCGGCGTTCTGGACTTCTTTGAGCACCGCCTTGAGACGCTCTTCGAATTCGCCGCGAAACTTGGTGCCGGCGATCAGCGCGCCCAGATCGAGCGCGATGACGCGGCGGTTTTTGAGAGTTTCGGGCACGTCGCCCTGCACGATGCGCAGGGCCAGCCCCTCGGCGATGGCCGTCTTGCCCACGCCCGGCTCGCCGATGAGCACCGGATTATTTTTGGTGCGGCGCGAGAGCACCTGAATCACGCGGCGGATTTCCTGGTCGCGGCCGATCACCGGATCGAGCTTGCCCTGGCGGGCGCGTTCGACCAGGTCGATGCCATACTTTTGCAACGCCTGGAACTTACCCTCGGGGTTCTGGTCTTCGACACGCGCGCTGCCGCGCACGTCGCGCAGCGCCTGCAACACCTCTTTCTCGGTGATGGCGTTGAGCTTGAGCACTTGCCGGGCTTTGCTGTCGACCTTGGTCAGGGCCAGTAGCAGATGCTCGACCGATACGAAGTCGTCTTTCATCGTGTCGGCTTCGCGCTGCGCGCCGTCGAACACCTGCATCAGGCTGGGCGCGGGCTGAGGCGGCGCGCCGCCCGAGGCGCGCGGCAAGTGGCCAAGCTCCGATTCGACAATGCGATCGAGCTGGGCCCGATTGGCGCCGATCTTTTCGATCACGGCGGCAAAGATGCCTTCTTGCTCGGCCAGCAGCGCTGCCAGCAGATGCAGGGCTTCGATCTGCGGATTGCCCCGCTCGGCGGCGAGATCTTGCGCCCGCTGCACCGCCTCTTGGGCCTTGATGGTGAATTTGTCGAAGCGTATTGCCATATTACCCAGTCGTTTCGCGGCGTGGTTGAAGTAATCCCGAAATCAGTTGCGACCGAGGCCCTCGCTGCGGTATTCTGGCTTTTGCCTGTTGAAACGGAGTCAGGCTCTGCTGGCGAGCAACCTGACAAGGGATCACCAGGTCTGAACTACCTAGCTGCGTTGAGCTTTCCATCGCGATTACTGTTTCGTCGATTGTGTATGGCCACCATCGAATCGTTGCTGACTGCTGAAGAGTACTTGCGGCTTCCGGACAACGGTTGTCCCACCGAGCTGGTGCGCGGAAGGATCGTCACGATGGATGTTCCCAACTTCCGGCACGGCAAACTCTGCGCCCTGCTGGGTCGGCTGATCGGCAATTATGCCGACGAGCACCAGCTTGGACACGTTCTTACCAATGACGCGGGCGTCGTTACCGAGCGCGGCCCCGACACGGTTCGCGGCCCCGACGTTTCGTTCTACAGTTATACTCGCGTTCCCAAGGGAGCCGATCCGGCTGGTTACCCGTCGGTCGTCCCCGAACTGGCGATCGAAGTGCGTTCGCCCACCGACCGCTGGCCCAAGGTATTAACCAAGGTCAGCGAGTATCTCAACGCCGAAGTCGATTTGGTGTATGTTGTCGACCCTCAATCGCAAAGCGTCTTTGCTTACAGTGCCGATCAGCCCGGAACCGTGTTAGGCCGAGACGACGAGTTGACCTTCCCTCCTTCGCTTAGCGGCCTGCGCATCGCCGTACGCCGGTTGTTCGCGCCGTAGAACATCGATTCGCCCTCCGCGGAACGGCACGGAGTCCGTTCCCTACAGAGGCCAGGCGTTGGCTACTTTGTGTCCTTCACCTCAAACTCGGCGTCGATGGCGTCCTCCTCGCCGCCCGTGGGCTTCGGTCCGCCGCCGTCGGCGCCGGGAGCACCGCCCGCCGCATGCGCCTGCGACTGATACAGCGTCTTGCTCAAGGCGTGCGAGACCTGCTCCAGCTCCGACACCGCCGACTTGATGGCCTGCACGTCGCTGCCCTGGGCCACGTCGCGCGTCTTTTTGATCGCCGCCTCCAGCGGGGCCTTGTCCGCGTCCGAAAGCTTGTCGGCGTGCTCCTTCATTAGCTTTTCCATCTGGAAGCACATCGTGTCGGCCTGATTTCGGGCTTCGGCCAGCTCGCGCTTGCGCTTGTCTTCCTCGGCGTGCGACTCGGCGTCTTTGCGCATCCGGTCGATCTCGCCCTCGTTCAAGCCGCTGGATTGCTCGATCTTGACGGTCTGCTCCTTGCCCGTGCCCAGATCTTTGGCCGAGACGTTCAAGATGCCGTTGGCGTCGATGTCGAACTTGACTTCGATTTGCGGCACGCCGCGGGGAGCCGGCGGAATGCCCTCGAGGTTGAACTGGCCGAGCAGGCGGTTGTCGGCGGCCATCTCGCGTTCGCCCTGGAACACGCGAATCGTGACCGCCGTCTGACTGTCGTCGGCGGTGCTGAACACGTTCTTCTTTTCGGTGGGAATCGTGGTATTGCGATCGATCAGCCGCGTCATGATGCCGCCCAGCGTCTCGATGCCCAGCGACAGCGGCGTAACATCGAGCAGCAGCACGTCTTTCACTTCGCCGCCGAGCACGCCGCCCTGAATGGCGGCGCCCACGGCCACCACCTCGTCGGGGTTGACGCCCTTGTGCGGCTCTTTGTTGAAGATCTTCTTGACCAGCTCTTGCACTTTGGGCACGCGCGTCGAGCCGCCCACCAGCACGACTTCGTCGATTTCGCTGGGCTTCATCTTGGCGTCGGCCAGGGCCTGCATCACCGGCCCGCGGCAGCGCTCGATGAGCGGGTCGAGCAGTTGCTCGAGCTTCGAGCGGCTGATGCTCATCTGCAAATGTTTCGGGCCGTTGGCGTCGGCCGTGATGAAGGGCAGATTGATGTCGGTCGTGCTTTGACCGCTCAGTTCTTTTTTGGCTTTTTCACAGGCTTCTTGCAGCCGCTGTAGGGCCATGGCGTCTTTGCGCAGATCGATGCCTTGTTCCTTCTTGAACTCGTCGGCCACATAGTTGATGAGCACCTGGTCGAAGTCGTCGCCGCCCAAGTGCGTGTCGCCGTTGGTGCTGATCACGCGGAACAGTCCTTCGTCGACTTGCAAAATTGAAACGTCGAACGTGCCGCCGCCCAGGTCGAAGACGACGATTTTTTCCGACTGCTTTTTGTCGAGACCATAGGCCATGGCCGCGGCGGTCGGCTCGTTGATGATGCGGGCCACCTCCAGGCCGGCGATCTGGCCGGCGTCTTTAGTAGCCTGCCGCTGAGCGTCGTTGAAGTAGGCCGGCACCGTGATGACGGCCTTGTTGACCTTGTGGCCCAGGTAGGCTTCGGCGGCCTCTTTCAGCTTGCGCAGCACCTTGGCCGAGATTTCCGGCGGCGTGTGCTCTTTGTCGCCGATTTTGACTTTGACGTAGTCCTGCGGTCCGCCCACCACCGCATACGGCACCATCTTTTCTTCGCTGGCCACCTCGTTGTGGCGGCGGCCCATGAAGCGCTTGATCGAATAGACCGTGTGCTTTGGATTCGTCACCGCCTGCCGCCGGGCGGGCTCGCCCACCAGCGTATCGCCTTTATCGGTGAACGCCACGACGCTGGGCGTCAACCGGTTACCTTCTTGGTTGGCAATCACCTTGGGGTCGCCGCCTTCCATCACGGCCACGACGGAGTTGGTCGTGCCCAGGTCGATGCCGATAATTTTTTCGCCTTGTGGCATGGATAAAACTCCTGATGTATCTAGAGATATGCCGAGACAAAGCAAAGTTTATGCCATCTTGAAATGCTGCCAAGTAGGCAGGGGCGGGCAAAGGATTCGGGATTCAGGATTCGGCATTCGGCGATTTCGATCGGCCCAAAAGGCATAACCGCGGGGGTACGCTGAATCCCTGAATGCCGAATCCTGAATCCTCCTGTTCCCTGTCCCCTATTCCCTGACCTCTCTTGCTGCCAATTTGGCAGCAGACGCTTGACACGCGCCGCTGGCAAAAGTACAAGGGCCACAGTTGCCTTGCCGTCTCTCTAGGTCTTTGTCAGCACACAAGTTGGGAAATGGCCTCATGGCCAAAGATGCCGGTTCGAAAAGCCCGAAACGCCCTGCCGCACGCGGTGATAGCGAGGGTTCTGTCAAAGCAGAACTCGAACGAACCGATCGCGAGTTGGTGAAGCTGGTCAATCAGCGCGCGAAATTGCACGGTCAGCTTCTGAAACTCAACCATTCGGCGGCCCAAGCTCCGCCCGAACCGGAGCCGGACGCAATCGCGCGTGCGATTTCGCACAACAAAGGGCCGCTGACCAACGATTGCCTGCGCGGTGTTTTTCGAGAACTCATCAGCGGGGCGCGGGCGCTCGAAAAACCGACGCGCGTGGCGGTGCTCGGCCCGGCCTATAGCTATAGCCACCTGGCCGCGCTCGACCGCTTCGGCATCGCCGCTGAGTCGGTACCGGTGGGCAGCATTGCCGCGGTGTTTGAAGAAGTGAATCGCGGGCATGCCAACTTTGGCGTCGTGCCGATCGAAAACTCGACCGACGGCCGCATTGCCGACACGCTCGACATGTTCACGCGGCTGCCCGTGCGGATTTGCGGCGAAGTGCAACTGCGCATCCACCACTATCTGCTGGGCCGCTGCCCGCGAGCGGACATCACTGAGGTTTACAGTCGCCCCCAGGCGCTCTCGCAATGCCGCAATTGGCTGTTGCGTCATTTGCCGGCGGCGCGGCCGATTGAAGTCACCAGCACGTCGACGGCGGCGCAACTGGCCCAGGACAAGCCGGGCGCGGCGGCCATCGCCAGCGTGCAGGCGGGCATACACTATGGCCTCGACGTGCTGGCCGAAAAAATCGAAGACAACCCGGCCAACGTCACGCGGTTTGCCGTCATCGGGCACGAACCGGCCGCGCGCACCGGCCACGACAAGACATCGCTGTTATTCGAGGTTGCCCATCGCCCCGGTTCGCTGGCCGACGCCATCGCTATTTTCAAACGCGGCAAACTAAACCTCACCTGGATCGAATCGTTTCCGATTCCACAGTCGGAGGGGCATTATCTGTTCTTCGTGGAGCTTGACGGCCATTTCACCGACGCCCGCGTGCGCAAGGCGCTCACGGCGTTGGAAAAGAAGGCCGTGCGCTTAGAGACGCTCGGTTCCTACCCCCGCAGCCAGCCGGTGGGGTAGGAGCATTCGGAAACACCGGTCCGCGCGCCTCCGCGGCTGCCAAGACGAGCGTACTGTAGTCCTCACGCTCCCGCGTGAGGCGACGGCGGTACGCCAACGACGCCCTGATTACCAGTTAGCGGCGGAGGGGCAGGCTGGGCGTTTCATCACGCGGAGCGTGATGCCTACGGTACGCTCGACCGCGATGCGACGCCGCCGAAATGTCCCGGACAGTTAAGCCTCTCGAAGGCGAGCGTACTGTAGACCTCACGCTCCCGCGTGAGGCGACGGCGGAACGCCAACGACGCCCTGATTACCAGTTAGCGGCGGAGGAGCAAGCTGGGCGTTTCATCACGCGGAGCGTGATGCCTACGGTACGCTCGGGGCACACGCATCAGAAGCGGCTGGGGCCGAGGCTCTTCCCAAATCGGTGAAAAACCCGCTGAAAACCGATAAAGCCACTCGCCTGGTAAAAAGCAGGGAGAGGGCTGAGGCCATGAACCGAGGCCACCATCCTGGCTCGTCCCGGCGGCGGCGATGATTGACCGCTGGAACGGCAAACCCGGCTGCTCTTTCAACCTCCCACTTTCTCAATCTAAGGAGTTTTGCCATGTGTGACTTGTCGAACGTCGAGGAATCGGTTGGTGTGAGCGAAGTCGCGTGGCTGGCCGAGGGCGAAATTCCCAAGGCCGCCGTCACGCTGCTGTCGGGCGAGCCGGGCAGCGGAAAAAGTTTTGTGGCTTGCACGCTCGCGGCAAGCGTCTCTCTCGCACGCGGCGCCAGGGTGGTGTTCGTACACAGCGAACCTGCTGAGCGGCTGCGCGCTCGGCTGGCTCGCGCCGGCGCCGATAGCAGCCGAATTGAAGTGTTCGGGCGGTTTCCCGACAAATCGAAAATCGAAAATGCAAAATCCGAAATCGCCACGCGGCTCGATTCACTGATCGCCTCGCTCACCAAGGCGGGGGGCGAGACCGGCGCGGGTCTGATCGTCATCGACGACCTTGAAAGCCTGTTGGGCAAGGCGCTTTCGGCGGCGGAGTTGGCCGAGACCGCGGACAGACTGAATGAAGTTGCCAGGGCCAGCGGCGCGGCGGTGCTGGCGGTGGTGCGCTCGGCGACCACCACCGAAGGACGGGTGACCGCCCGAACGCTCGATCGCTTGATGCGCGCGGCCGACGTGGTGTGGATGGTGGCGGCCGACCGAGACCTGCTCGGCCGCCGGTGGCTGGTGCCGCTCAAGAACAACCTGGCGCCGTTGCCCGAGGGCAAGTTGTTTCAGGTGGTCGAGGGGCGTGTGGAATGGCTCAGGGGTGCCGTGCCCGACGATGCTCTCTTGCCCGGCTCGCGGCGATCGGTCGAACGGGCCGATCGCCAGACGGCGGGGCAATGGTTGTTCGAAGCGCTGCGTGACCGCGACGTGCCTTCTCGTCTGTTGTACGCCCAGGCGAAGCAGTGCGGTTTTTCGCGGAACACGATTTTGCGTGCGGCCCATCAGATGGGCATGCACTCGCACAAGTGCGCCTTCGACGGCGGATGGAAGTACAGCTTGCGCGACGTCGCGCCCGAGGTGATTGAAGCCTACCGGTCAAAGCCCGTCGGAACCAGGCGACAGGGTACAGATGGCAGCGGAGGATTCGCGGTAGGGGCCGAGGAAGGATTCGGGATTCAGGATTCGGGATTCAGCGAGCCGGAAGGTCCGCCAGCGAGTGAAACTGCCGAGCATTGCTCGAAGAGTCCCAAGGCGCCCAACATGCAAGCGTTCGGGGAAAAGAGGGAAAACAGTGGCAGCCACAGACCAAAACCCGATCAAGCACGCATCATCAAAGCACCGGCAACGGATCCGTCGCCCCAAACTCCCAGTCCCCAATCGCTGGCGCCTAGCCTCCAGTCGCCAACTCCTCGCCCCCAGCCCGGTCCCAAACAACTGCCGCCTTTCGTGCCGCCCGAGCCGGAACTGCGTGACCATTTGGGCCGCACAAATGCGAAATCGGTCGAGAAATGGGAGCAATGGTACCATCAATGGCACCGCGAGATCCGCCAATTCAACGGCAACTACCGGTTTGAAACATGAGCGAGCGCCCCGCCGTTGCCTTAAAGGCGTTTGCGACCTACAATACAGTTGTTTGAAACGGCCGTTTGACAGGCTTGGGCCGGAGCTGGCCCTTGCGCGACGGCGGCTTGTGCATCTACCGCCGATCATTCGAACCTTGAGGGTCTTCCACCAACCCGAAGCGCAAGCGATGCAAGTTTAATAGCGGTCCTCG
>DASVHB010000161.1:0-6840 GCA_036379195.1 Pirellulales bacterium | reverse complement strand
GCCAGGGATGAAGCGGCGGCCGCGCGGCTCGGCTTGAAGTCACCGCGCCGGCCACGGAAAGAGGAAACGAAGTCGCAGGGGTCGATAATCATTGGGCATAATCCCGCAACGCCTCCGCTTTAAATGTCCCGGTTGTATGTCGGCACTAAAAACCCTCATCACGTTAATGGGACCGCCTTTAAACCCGACCGACGTGCCATACGAAGGCGGATGGCAATCTGTTGAGTGCCGGTTATCTCTCAAGATACCAGAAGATTATAAAGAGTTTGTTACCTATTATGGTAGCGGCGCGATTGACGGTTTCCTGTGGGTGTTGAACCCGTTCGCACATCATAAAAACGTTAACCTCATCAGCCAATCGGCGGTGACGTTGGATGCACAACGGCAATTCTCTCGGGAGACGCGCATCCTAGAGACTCCTTATCCACTCCACCCGGATGCGCGCGGCCTTTTCCCTTGGGGCGTGACTGACAACGGCGATGTTTTGTACTGGCTGTGCGACAGCGGTCGTCCCGCCTCGGAAATCGTTGTTTGTGATGGCCGGGCTTCCCGATGGCGGGAATACAAACTTGCAACGTGTCAATTCTTAGCTGCGCTCGTATCGAGGAACCTCGTAGTCGACATATTCCCGGAGGATTTCCCATCGAGTCCGCCACAGTTCATCCCACTGACCTAATCGCGGTAAGGGTATTAGAACGCGCGGTCAAAAACTCAACGGCGCGTTGCAATCGGCCTTCGCGAAGCGGTGCCGACCGTCACCGTTTGTTCACAAAGTCTTGCTCCGTCAGCCAAAATTCGCAATCGCGGGCCCAGCGATGCAGCTTGTCGGGATCGTAGTCTTTCATGCCCAGCCCGATGCCGTGCCGGCCCTTCTCGTACAAGTGCAGATCGAAGGGCACGTGCGCTTGCCGCAACGCCTCGGCGAACACGAGCGCGTTTTCGACTTTCACGGCGTCGTCGGCCACCGTTTGCCAGATGAAGCAGGGCGGCGTGTCTTGCGTCACGTTGAGCGCTGGCGAATACGCGCGAATCTGCTCGGACGAAGGGTCTTTGCCCAAGAACTGCTCGTGGCGCTGCGGCTTGTCGTTGCGGTCGAACAAGATGAAGGCGTAGCAAAGCACGCAGACATCGGGACGCGAGCTTTCGCGCTCGATGGGGTCGGCGGCGTCGGGCTTGCCTGCGTCGAAGCTTGTGCACAGCGTGGCCGAGAGGTGCCCGCCCGCCGACGATCCCATGATTCCAATTCGCTTGCCGTCGAGCTTCCACTGGGCGGCGTTGGCCCGCACGGTACGGACGGCGCGAGCGGCGTCTTGCAAGCTGTCGCTCACATGATAACCATGCGGCAACAAGCGATAACGCAGCACGAAGGCCGTTACTCCCAACTCGTTCAACCAGCGAGCATAGGTTTCGCCCTCGTGCGGCGCAAGCACATGGTAACCTCCGCCCGGACAAACAATCATCGCCGCTCCGGTGGCTTTTTGCGGTTCGGGCCAATAGGGCGTGAGCAGTGGCACATCTTCGGGCTTGTTGCCCCGCGCGCCGGGCGCGCCGGCGGGCCAAAGCGTAATCGGGCCGGGCCGGTCTTGGTCGGCGGCAACGGCTGCGCCGCAGAACAGCAGAAAGCTGGCGAAAAAGAGCGAGCGGTGGAATTGCATGGGCGACAGCTCAGCGGAACAACAGCAGGAAGAGGGACGGTGCCAGACGAGCATACACCGCCACGGCGCAGACGCAAGAGGCGCGCGTGAGCGGGGTCATGCCAATGGCGAAGCCGCGGCACGCGCGCTGCACACCCTGCTCATGCCAAGAAAACGCCACTACTTTCGCGGACAAAAGGCGGCCGTGGTTTGACCACTGCGAACACCGGTATTATGATGAGCGGGTTCGCCATAAGAACGGGGCGCGTTTTCGACTGAAACCAGCGGTTGATGGCCGATTTCGTCAAGAAGCATGCCGCACGAATCGCGCCGTCGCGCGCCGCTTGTCTTGCGGTGTTGGCGCTGGCGGTCGCACTTGGCGTCCCGCAGCGGGCGGCGGCCAGTTGCGGCGATTATGTCATGGTGGGCGGTTCGCACGGTCAGTTTCATCAGCGTGAGCTGCCGCAGCATGAGCATCGCCAAGCGGCCGCGCAGCCGACGCCGAATGAATCGAGAAGTCCGGCACGGCCCGGTTGTCACGGTCCTCATTGCCAAAAGCGGGGGCCATTGCCGTTGTCTCCTGAGCGCGGAGCTTCGGAAAGCACTGGGCCTCACTGGGCTGATTGGCGCGCGATCGAACATCTGACCGCGCTCGATGGGCGGCAACTGCGGCTTGAGACGTCGATTCGCTTGCCCGACGTTTATTCATCGCCTCTCTGGCGACCACCGACGCAGGCATGAAGGGCGTCGTTTGTCTTCATTCGCGGCGGGCGCGGCGAGAAACTCTCCGCAGTCGCTCATCGATCGTCGCGGCTGCGCGCACGGCCTATCGAAGGTCGTCGCACAGCCTGTGGCCTGAAGTGGCGCAACCGGTTCGTCGCCGATTGCGCCGCCGTTCTGTGTAGCTTGTCTTCTCGAAATGCCTGGGAGGTCGCCATGACCGTTTTTCATATTTTGCGCTCTTCATCATCGCGCTCTTCGTTCCATGCTGCGTCGAGAGCGACGCGGCGCGGTTTTACGCTGGTCGAAATGCTCGTCGTCATCAGCATCATTGGCATGTTGATGGCTCTGCTGCTGCCCGCCGTGCAGCAATCGCGCGAATCAGGACGCCGCAACACCTGCAATCATCAACTGCACAATCTCGGCGTTGCCTTGCACGGCTATGCCAATGCTTCGCGTCGCCTGCCGGGCTGGCGCGAACCGCTCACGCTTTCACCTGAACCCATGATGAGCGGCGGCGCCATCGACCGCTACCCGGTAAGCTGGATTGTGCCGTTGCTGCCATTCCTGGAGCGAGCCGATTTGTATGAACATTGGCGCAACGGCGATTTTCTGACGGCGGGTCCGATGGGCATGATGTCCAATCCGGCGATGGATCCGGTGCAATATGGTTTTTTGCGGCTGCTGGTCTGCCCTAGCAATCCGCCGAGCGGAACGTATCCACCGCCGTGCTCCTATGTGGTCAATGCCGGGCAAATGGACGCCATGGCCATGTTCGCGGGTGGAATGGGCGGCATGCAAACGACGACAGAAACCGCCGACTACCAGCAAAACGGAGTCTTCTTCAACTCGTTCCAGGATTCGATGCAGTCGATGATGCTCGATGTTCCCATGTCGCAGACCTGCAACATGGGTCCCCAAGTGCAGTCGTCGCTCGACTATGTGGGCATTCACGATGGTATGTCGATGACGTTCATGGTCAGCGAGAATCTCGACGCGGGCAGTTACGCCGATCCGTTGGCGCAGGGCTTGCCCGACTCGACCATGAACGGCGGCATGAGTATGGGCGGCATGGATTTGCCCTACGCGGTGCTGGAATACAAGCAGGGCTTCGTATGGTGGGCAGACGTGGACGCGGGCGGCAACACGACGCCACCGTACGACAGCTCGCAATCTGGCCGGATTAATTCACCCGCCGATACGGGCGCGAACGGCAATGCGTTTTATCCGTACACGAACGCCCGTCCCTCGAGCCGCCATCCCAACGGTGTGAACATGCTCTATTGCGACGGGCATAGCCGGTTTGTTTCGCAGTCGATCGACTACGGCGTGTATTGCCTGCTGATGAGCAGTTGGGGCCGGCAGGTGTTGCCGCCGGGCGCCACCTCGCCGCCGAGCACGCCGGTGTGGAACTTCGTTCGCCAGGCGGTGCCCTCGGAAAGCGATGTGCCGTAAAAGGCTGGGTAATTAGCCAACAGGCTCCGTGCTTTTCCCAACGCGGCCAGCGTGCTACCCTTGTAAGAATGATGGTAACTTCAAGGGGCCGCTCGACGTCCCATCGCAGTTTGGCAATTGGTTTCGTGGGCGTCTGGCTTGCCTGCGCGTCGGCATCGGCTTGCGCCGACGACACCATCGTTAGCCGACAGCAGGCGTTGCTCCAACGCAACGCCCTGGCGCTGGACGCCCTGGCCGATTGGTGCGAGGGCAATGGGCTGGGCGAGCAGGCTCGGGCGACGCGCGATTGGATTCCGCCCCAAGCGCCGTTGACGATCGTCGTGGCCCTGCCTCCGCTTTCCAACGATATCTCGGCGGCGCCGGGCGCCGACGTTGAACCGCCCTTGGTGCAACAATGGCGGCGACAATTCGAGACGCTGCGCCAAACGCAGGCCGAAAACCTGTTTCAGTTGGCGCTGCTGGCCGCCGAGCAGAAAGACTTCACGCGGGCTTACCAGTGGGTCCACGCGACCCTGCGCGAGAACCCCGCTCATGAGCGCGCGCGGCTATTGCTGGGCTACAAGCAACACGACGGACGGTGGCTCACGCCATACGAAATCAGCAAGACGCAAGCTCAGCAGGTCTGGCATCCGCGGTTTGGCTGGCTGCCCGAAAGTCAGGTGGCCCGCTACGAGTCGGGCGAGCGGCGTTATCGCGGGAGGTGGATGTCGGCTGCCGACGAAACGACCGCGCGGGCCAATCTGGAGCGCGGTTGGGAAATAGCCAGTGAGCACTACCAGGTGCGCACCAACCACAGCCTGGAGGCCGGCGTACGGCTGGCCAATCGGCTGGAACGGTTTTACGACGCTTGGCGGCAGGTGTTCGCACGCTATGTGCTCAGAGACGACCAGTGGGAGCGCCTCTTCCGCGACGGCGCTCCGACGGGTGCGGCGAAGCGGCATCAGGTGGTCTTGTTCCGCAACCGCGGCGAGTTTATCCAAGCTCTGGAGCGCGAGCAGCCGAGCATTCGCATCAGCACCGGCTATTACTCGCCCATCTCTCGCAAGTCGTTCTATTTCGTCGGTTCCGAAGAGGACGACAGCACGCTCTACCACGAGGCGACGCATCAGTTGTTCACCGAGATCCACCCCACCTCGCGCGACGCCGGACGCAATGCCAACTTCTGGATCGTCGAAGGAGTGGCTTGCTGGATCGAGTCGTTCCGGCCCATTGACGGGCTAGGGTTGATCGGCGGCGTCGATGCCACGCGGCTGCGCAACGCGCGGACGCGATTGACGCGCGACCGGTTTTATTTGCCGCTGGGCCAGTTGGCCGCGATGAGCGTCATCGACGTTCAACGAAATCCGCAGATTGCCATGATCTACAGCGAGTCGGCCGGACTCACCTACTTTTTGATGTTCGCTGATGAAGGACGTTATCGCGAGCCACTGGTTGATTTTCTCAACACGGTCTATGCCAAACGCGATAAGCCGACCACGTTGGCGGAGCTGGCCGGCGTGCAGTTCCACGAGCTCGATCGCCAGTACCGCACATTTATCGAAGAGCTGCCCGAACCTGAGCCGAAGGATGACTCGCCATGACCGTTCGACCCTGGAAGCTGGCGGAAACCAACTACGGCCAGACCAAGGACGCCGGCTTCGAGGTGGCGGTGCTGCCGTTGGGCGCCACCGAGCCGCACAATCTGCATTTGCCCTATGGCACCGATAGCTACGAGGCCGACTTGGTGGGCGACGCCATTTGCCAGGCGGCCTACGACCGCGGAGCGCGGGTGGTGCTGCTGCCCACAATCCCCTACGGCACCGAAACCAACCAGATGGCGTTTCCCTTGGCGATGAACGTCAATCCTTCGACGTTGGCCGCCGCGATCACCGACCTGGTCGACTCGCTGGTGCGGCACGGCATTCACAAGATTGTGCTGCTCAACGGGCACGGGGGCAACGAACTGAAGCCGGTGCTGCGCGAGCTGTACGGCAAGACGCCGGCTCATCTGTTTTTGTGCAATTGGTATCGCGTGCTGGCCGACATCGAGCATGAGCTGTTTGACGACCCCGGCGACCACGGCGGCGAAATGGAAACCTCGATGATTCTGGCGTGTCGGCCCGACCTGGTGGAGCGGAAGGCCGACGGCAGCCTGCGCGCAGACGAGGGCGCATTGGCCGCCTCGCGTTTCGAGGCGGTCAATCGCGGCTGGGTGTCGATCACGCGACCGTGGCACCTGCTGACGACTAACAGCGGGGCAGGCAATCCGCACCCGGCCACCGCCGACAAGGGCCGCAAGATGCTCGACTTGCTGGTCGAACGCCTGGCGCCGTTTCTGGTCGAGTTATCGCAGGCCCGGCTTGACGAACGCTTCCCGTATTAGCGCGTCGTCTTCGGCCGCTTCCGACGATTCGGCACGCTGGTCTTGGGTTAACCATAGCTTGCCCGCGGCGGCCGCGGCGCCCGCCACCAACATTGCCAGACCCGCGGCGACGCCCCAAAAAATCTTGCGGCGCTTGCCGGTGGCTCGCTCTCGCGCACGAAAGTCGAGCAAGCGGCCGATCACGCGGTCGTCGAGCACCCAGTCGATATCGGTGGACGGGGCGGCAGACGCGTCTGCCTGCTGCCGTGGCGCCAACTCAGCCTCGATTTCGTCCAGGCGTTGTGGTTCGACCTCTGACGCGGCGACCATCGCTGGCGGTGAATCATGCTCGTGCTCGACGTCCTCCGCCCGAGCCACATCTTGCCGCATGGCCGCCAGTTCCGCTTGCATACGCCAAAGTTCATCGACGCGCTGGTCGAGTGCCCGATCGCGCTCCGCTAGCGCCTGTTCGGCGGCTTCGCGAGCAGCCATCGCGGTACTTAGCTCTTGGCCGAGCGATTCGCGCATGGCGGCGAGGCGATCGTCGGAGGCGCGCGCCAAGGCTTCCTGCGCGTCCTGACTTGCTGAGAGATCTTGTTTCGTCGCGCCCAGTTCCGCTTGCAGGCGGCGCAGTTCATCGCCTCGCTCGTCGAGTGCCCGATCGCGCTCGGTTAACGCCTGCTCGGCGGC
>DASVHB010000160.1:0-4605 GCA_036379195.1 Pirellulales bacterium | reverse complement strand
TCTGCTAAGCATTCATCCTTCGCCGCGGACCGCCAATCGAGCGACGTCCACGGCGGCGATCTGTTTGCGGTCCCATCCACAGATGCTGAACCCGGAACCCTGAACCCCGAACCCTGTTCGAGCTCTGAGCCCTCTTCGACTCCTAAAGCCTTCCCCTCATACCGGACCCGATACACCGCTCCGCGCGTTCCGCGCCCGCCGATCGAAACATACAGATCGCCCGTTTGCGGATGCACCAGCAAGTCGGTGGGCGCGAAGCCATTTTCACCGATGCTCTTCAGAAAGATTTCGGGGCGCGCTTCATACGTCGAGCCGGACCGAGTGAGGGTTAAAAACTCGACGCGGCCAAAGGTCCAATCGAGCACAAAAAAGCCGCCGTGATAACGTGCCGGAAACTGCCGATGCCGATAACACGCCACGCCGGTGGGCGAGCCGCGACCGAGCGTCGCCGCCGGCGCGACGACGTCGGGCAGGTAGGGCGGCAGCCGCCAGAAGACGGCCCTTTGTGGCGAACGCCATCCGTAATGTCCGCCGGGCACGACGTGATAAAATCGCGTCGGCTCGTACCAAGGCAGCGAGACGCACCGCTCGTTGTCGGAATCGAACGTGAACCATTCGCCGTCGTCGTTAAAATCCATTCCATAGGCGTTGCGAAAACCGTCGGCCACGATTTCCGATGTTTGCAAATCGGGCGAAAGCCGCACCAGGCAGCCCGCCACCGGCTCGTGAATCGGCGATGTCGGCCCCTCGGACCACGACGCATCGATGCCCGCATGGTTGCCGCACAACAAATACAGCCAGCCGTCGGGTCCGCGCCGCAGCGCGTGGGCGTCGTGCTCGCCCGACGCCTTCACCGCGCGAATCAGTTTCGAAGGGCCATCGGCGCGGTCGTCGTGGTTGGCGTCGGTCAGCCGCCGCAACCCGCCTGGCCCGTCCGGCCCCTGCCCGACGTAATACAGCGTATCGCCTTCCCACAGCAGCCCCATGGCGCCGCCGCGCGGCTCGGTCGAAAAATCTTCGGCCCGCTCGGCGCGTCCATCGCCGTCGTCATCGCAAAGGATGCGGATATATCCGGGACCGGAAACCACGATTCTTCCCTGCCGATCGACGGTCAGACGAATGGCGTCGGGCGTGAGCGTCTCGTCGGCGAACAAGCTGACTGCAAAGCCCTCTGGAGCCCGCAACCCGGCGACCTGCTCCGCCGCGATCGCGGGTCCGCCGCCGGCCAAGGCGACCATCAGGCAGAACCACCCCCGCCGTGGTAAGGCGAGCCGCACGCGGCGAGCTTCCGCAGCGTGCCGTAAGATAAGGAGTGTTTGCATCATTTTGCTTGTTCAGCTTCGCTCAAGGCCGATCGTCGCGGTGCTGGCGCGCCCGGCGAAGCTGCGCCAGCACGTCCTGCACTTGCCGGTGCACGGGCTGCGGCTGGTGGACGACCAAGGCACGGCTGGGAGGATAGGCCTGAACCGAACCGTGCTTTTTAGCCTCCTTACCGCCGATCGATTGCAAGATCGTATCGACCAACAGTTCATAGCGGCCATCGAGATCTTGATCGCCAGCCGAGTTATCCGCCGTCACCAAATCTCCGACGGGATAAACCCGCGTTTCGAGCAGGCTCTCCGCGGCATGGATTGACGTAATCAATAATACCTCATCGCGGATCAAATAAGTCAATTCAAGATCGCCAAGCAAAAGATCGAGCGTCGACGCCAGCGTAATGTTTTTGAGGCTGCGAGTGACGGGTGTATCGCTGCCGATGCCTTGGTCTTCGAGCGCCCTGGCATCCAGTTGGATTTCGATGCCGTGTTGTTCCTTGAGAAAGTCGATCGCGTCCCGCAGCGGTGTTTCCTCGAAATCGGCAACCGATTTTGCTGCGAGCGCGCGAGTGATACCTGCTTCGGCTTCTTGGCGCGCGTCCGTGGCGTGCGGCGCGGGGGCAGGCTCTCGGTCGGCGTCGCGCGGCGCGGCCAGATCGTCAATCAGCAGCCCGCCGCGATCAGATTGTGGGGGCGCGCGGCGCCCACGGCGTTGCTGCCCAACGGCCAAGGGGCCACTTGCCAGGGCCAGGGCCAATAGTACGAACACGGTCAACATGACGCCTCGCGTAAACCAAGCGTACTGGAACATGAGGAAGCTCCTTCGTGAGTGAGAGATTGATAATCCTGCGACTAGGCGTACGTAGCGTGACCTTCCGAGGTCGCCCACCTGAGAAAACGCGAAGTCCCTCAGATGACCTAGCCCGGATTATTCATCAGCCCACACGAACCCGACGCGCAAGCGAGGACGCGCAACGAACTTGCCTCGCTTGCGCTTCGGGCTGGTATGACACCACAGTCGTTCGGACACGGCGGGGCTGATGAATAATCCGGGCTAGTACGATCATCTTACAGGCTGGTGCCGATTCCGTTCGTCAAAACCGATGAGAGCCTATCCGAGAACCGGCGTTGTGGCTCAGGCGTCCCGCCGGCCACCGCGCCGTCGTCGCGGAACGAGCATCAGCGAATCGGTCGCGATGCCGGCCACAAGGGCCGGGACTACCGCGCGGGCGGCGTGGCGGCGGCGCGCAGCGCGCGGAGCTGCTGGGCAAGCTCGTCATGCACCTCCGTCGTCTGCGAGATCACCAGCGCGCCGGCAATGGCAAACTCTTTCTGCGTCCCTGGTCCGCCGACATCGTCCCAGGTGTCGGGCGCAACGATCGATTGAATGAGCGACATCAGCGCGGCGTAATTCAGCGGCGATCGCGCATGGCCTTCCTCGCCCGAGCACACCACCAGGTCGAACACCGGATAGACCTTGGTTACCAACATGTTCTCGGCCTCGGTCTTCGATGTGATCACTAGCACTTCGTTGCGGACGACATAGGTCAGATCGAATTCGCCGAGCAGCAGCTTCAATCCATCGCGCAGCGAAACATCCCGCACCTGCCGGGTGATCGGGGTATCGCTGCCCAGCCCCGAGTCTTCGAGTGCTCGCGCGTCAAGCTGCACGTCGATGCCATATTGAGCCTGCAACTTGTCAGCGACATCGCGCAACGGCGTTTCTTCAAAATCGAACTCCGCGGGTTGATCGAGCGCCTGCTCGATGTCGGCCTCGGCGCCGGCTGGGCGCGGTTCGGCTTCCTGCGGCCAGTTGATTTGCGGGCCGGGCGTGGCCAGCGGCGGCAAGGGAGCATCGCGCGCGGGATCGGCGTTGGGATCGGGCGCGACAGCGAACGGCACGATCTGCCCCAGCAGCCCGGCGATCTCCTCGTGAATGTCGTCAGTCTGCCGGATGATGATCGTACCGGCCGCCGCACGGGCGACCCCGTTGCCACGCGGCTGCCAGCTTTCCGGCTCAATGAGTTGCGGCAACAGGGTGGCAAGGTCGGCGGACCAGGCCTCGACCTGCTTGGGGTCGAACATCGGGGGCACAGCCGCAGCCGGTTTTGATGACGGCGCGGGCCTGGGCTGGCTGGGGTGCGGCCTGGCTGCGGCGTCGTTCGCCGCGGCGGCCGGTTTGTCGGCAGGCGCGTGGTCGGCTGGTTCGTCATTGGCCTGCGGCTCGTCGAGCGGCGCATCGGCTTCCGGGTCCTGGTGGTTCATCATTCCCATGCCACCGCCGCCCATGCCACTCCCCATTGGCGCCCTTCCGCCGCCCAGCATGCCACTGCCGCCTATTCCCACACCGTGCACGCCGAAGGCCAGTCGATAGACTTTAACACGCATCGCCGGCCGGGCGTCGTCGGCTTTTTCCGGTCGGCGCACGATGGCCGCGGCCACGGCGCGCTGCTTGTCGCGCGTCTTCCGCAGCGCTGCCAAAAACTCGACGATCTCTTCGTGAACCTCGCTCGTTTGCGAAATCACCAGCGATTCGCCGTTGCGGAACGCTTCGATGGAACCAGGGCCGCCGACGTCATCCCAAGTGTCGGGTGCAATCGTTTCTTTGACGGTTTCCATCAGCGTGCGATACGGATCGCTGCGCCGCGCGGCGCGAGCGGGCGCTTGAAAATCAGATTTCGTCGCCACCAGGTCGGCCACCGGATAAACCTGCGAGACCAACATGTTCTCCGCTTCGGTCTTGCTGGTGATGAGTAAGTAGCCGTCGCGCACGACATAGGTCAGCTCGTATTCCCCCAGCGTCAGCCGCAGCGCCGAACGCAGCGAAATGTCTTTGAGCACTCGTGTGACGGGAGTATCGCTGCCGAGTCCCGCGTCTTCCAAAGCGCGCATATCGAGTTGGACTTCAATTTCGTGGCGTGATTTAACCCAATCGACAAAGTCACGGAGCGGATGGCCGTCGAACTCGAATTCGGTTTTTTCCACCAGTGCTTGCCAGATTTTGGCTTCGCCCGGCGTGGGGACGGGCAGCGATTGCTGCGCGCGACCGACCGGCGACATCAACAGCGTGACGAGACAGCACAACACGACGACACGGACTGGCCCGAGTCTGCACATGACCTTTCTCCTTCTGTTTCCGAGATTCACCGAACGTGAAAGAGGGGGGAAGGCCGTCGGCGCCGCCATTTCAGATGACTACCGACGGCCCCGCGCCCCCGAAGCTACCACTACCGCCCTCAAAAGGCAAGAAAATTCCGCTCGGCAGGCAGCGGAGGAAGGCAAAAAAATG
>DASVHB010000159.1:0-5125 GCA_036379195.1 Pirellulales bacterium | reverse complement strand
CCAGCAAGGGACGCGCGGCGGACATTGGAGCTTTCCAGCGATATTCCAGATCGACACAAATCAACTCATGCAGTAGGGCTGTACGACGATTATGCGTTGCGGCGGAGTCAGTATCCGCGAGCGTTGCCGCGATCTGCGGTTCGAGACCATCGCGCCAGGCTGCCTCGAAAGATTCGATCAAACGATCGAAGGCAGACGGCGAATCGGCCACGAGGTCGCCTTCGCTGTTCGTTCGCTCCTGCGCGGTCACGATGAGTTCTCTCGCGTTTGGAGAAGGCGCTGTTCGAGTAGCTTTTGAAGATCGGCCAGCATTCGGCGCACCGTGCGCTCGCACCGGCCCGTCTTCAGTGCAATCCGGGCAATGGGTTCATCCACAAGCCGCAGTTCCAGCACTTGTCGTTTCAGCGGCGCAAGCTGGCCCATCACCCGTTCAAGTTCCTCGGCGACGATCAGTCCTTCCAACGGGCTCGGCTGCTGCTTAGCATCGACTGGCGGGTCTCTCTCCTCCAAGCTCTGCTCACGGTCGACCGATCTTTTTTTGGCGCGGTGCCGCGCGGCCTGATGCCGCACTTTATTGAGCGTGATCGCCACCAGCAGCCGCCACAGGTCGCCGCTGCGGCGCAGCGACAGCTTGCCGTCGCGGGCGCGAAGAAAAAAACTCCGGTAGGCCGAGAGCACCACGTCTTCGGGGTCGATGCGCCGCCTGATGCGCGGCGATAGCCGCGACCGCGCAAAAACCGTCAACCGGCTGACATAGCGGCGAAAGATCTCGTCGGCCGCGCGCTGGTCGCCGGAGCGGAATTCCTCAATCAGCCGCCGGGATGGCTCGTCCATTGGTTTTCCCGCGAACCAAAGATTTTTGTCCAAAGGCTGTTTGGAAAACGCATGTACCCGTAGCGAACCAATGCTTCCAACCCAAAGGAGCGATCATGGCTTATGTTGTGACGCAGCCGTGCTACGGCTGCAAGTATACCGATTGCGTGGTGGTGTGCCCCTGCGAGTGCTTTCACGAAGGGGACCAGATGCTCTATATCGACCCGGACGAGTGCGTCGACTGCGACGCCTGCGTTTCGGAGTGCCCGGTGGCGGCAATCTTTCATGAGGACAACGTGCCGCACGAGTGGCGGGATTATATCGCCCTGAACGCCGAAATGGCTGCGAAATGCCCGCCGATCGTCGAGCGAAAGGCCCCACTGGCCCGCGGGAAATGACATGCTCGCGCGGCGCCGGCGTGGCGAATAGCCGCGAATGCTAGCGCGCGGCGTTTCCGTAGCGGACGCTGGAAGGCTCTCCGTTACGCCGCCCGCGTGTGGAGTTGATGGAGTTGACCGCCCCTGTTGACACCCCTGCCGGGCGTTTTACAATAAAACGTTTTCTTCCGGCCGCGAAAACCGTTGTATACCGCCGTCGAAAAGGCCGACGTTCTCATCGAGGCGCTGGAGTGGATCCGGCGCTTTCGCGACAAGACCACGGTCATCAAGCTCGGCGGCAGCGTCATGGAAGACGAAGGCGCCCTGCGGCACCTGCTGCTGGACATCATCTTCATGCGCGAAGTGGGCGTTCGGCCCGTGGTGGTCCACGGCGGCGGCGCGGCCATCAACCGGGCCATGGCCGAAGCCGGCCTGCAGCCGCGCTTCGTGCAGGGCCGCCGCTTTACCGACGCCGACGCTCTGGCCATCGTCGAGCGCGTGCTGGCCTACGAAACCAACGAACATATTTTTCAACGCATCGAAGAGCTGGGCGGACGCGCTGCGCCGCTGAATTTCCATACCACCAACGTTCTCTTCGGAGAGCGGATGACGCTGCCCGGTCACGACCTGGGGTTCGTCGGCACGGTGACGCGCGTCGATCGCACGACGATCGAAAATCTTTGCTACGCGGGCATCGTGCCGGTCATCCCGTCGATGTGCATCGACGCCGACAAGCAGAAGCTGAACGTCAACGCCGACACCGCCGCCACCGCCGTGGCCACCGCGCTGCGGGCCGAAAAGCTCGTGTTCCTCAGCGACGTGAACGGCGTGCGGCGAGACAAGAACGACCCGACCTCGCTCATCCACTCGCTCTCGCCGGGGCAGGCACGCGAGCTGATCGCCTCGGGGGCGATCGAGTCGGGCATGATCCCCAAGGTCGAGGCGTGTCTAGAGACGCTCGAACACGGTGTCAACAAAATCCACATTATCGATGGCCGCCTGCGGCACTCGCTGTTGCTCGAAGTGTACACCAGCCGCGGCGTCGGAACGGAGATTGTAAAAGGCGAAAGGTAGAGAAAACACTCTGTAGGGAACGCCCTCCGTGGCGTTCCGCGGGGGGCGGCGCGACGTCCACTCGCCCTTTGTGGAACGCCACGGAGGGCGTTCCCTACAGAGGAACCCGCGAACCCCGATCTTCCCATCCTTGTCATGCCTTGATTCACCGCTCGCTCACCTGACTTAACGTACCCACATGCCCAACGCCGCAACCGTCCCCGCCGTGTTTACGCCCGACGCCGAGCACCCCATGCCGTCGCCGGAAGTCATCGATCTTTTCAAAAAATACGTCGTTCCCAACTACAACCGCTATCCGGTGTGCTTGGTCCGCGGCGAAGGCTCTTACGTTTGGGACGCCGAGGGCAACCGCTATCTCGACCTGTTTCCCGGTTGGGGGTGTAATCTGCTGGGCCATTGCCCGCCGCCTGTGGTCCGGGCGGTGCAAGAACAAGTCGCCACGCTGATTCACGTGCCCAACACCTGGTATATCGAGGCTCAGGGACTGTGGGCCAAGGCCCTCTCGCAGCGGAGCTTCGGCGGGCAGGCATTCTTCTGCAACTCGGGCACCGAGGCCAACGAAGCGGCCATCAAGCTCGCCCGGCTGCACACGCCCAAACAGCGCTACAAAATCATCACCTTCGAGGGCGGCTTTCATGGCCGCACGCTGGGCGCCACCGCCGCCACCGCCCAGCCCAAGTATCACGAAGGTCTTGGCCCGCTGATGGCCGGATTTGTCTACGCCCCTTATGGCGATCTCGACGCCGTCACCAAACTCATCGACGACGAAACCGCCGCCATCATGGTCGAGCCGGTGCAGGGCGAAGGCGGCATCAACCTTCCGCCCGACGGCTTTTTGCAGGGCCTGCGCGAGTTGTGCGACCGACATCAACTGCTCCTCATCTTCGACGAAGTGCAAAGCGGTTTTGGGCGCACCGGGCATTGGTTTGCCCATCAGCATTTTGGCGTCACGCCCGACGTGATGACGCTGGCCAAGGCGTTGTGCGGCGGCATTGCGGGCGGGGCGCTCGTGACGCGCAGCGAGATCGCCCCCAGCCTGCGGCCCGGCATGCACGCCGCCACCTTCGGCGGCAACCCCATCGCCGCTCGCGCCGGCCTGGCCGCCATCCAGATGATCGAAGAAGAAGACCTGTTGGAAAACGCTCGGCACGTCAGCCAGGTCTTTCGCAGCCGCCTGGAGACGCTGCGCGGCCAGTGCGACCTGATCGAAGACCTGCGTATCTTGGGGCTGATGATCGGCATCGAGCTGGCGATGGACGGCGCACCGATCGTCAAAGCCTGCCTCGACCGCAAGCTGCTCATCAACTGCACGCACGGCACGGTGCTGCGGCTGTTGCCCGCCCTTAACCTTTCCGAGCAACAAGCCCACGACGCTTGCGATGCGCTGGGCGAAGTCTTGAAGCAGCAGCATCTCGGATAATCATGCGAAATCTGATCACGTTGGCCGACCTGTCAAGCGGCGAAATCGAGCGCATCTTCGCCATCAGCGAAGACCTGAAGAGCAAACACGCCCAGGGGCTGCGCGAGGCGCTGCTGCCCGGCCGCGTCATGGCCCTGCTGTTTGAAAAGCCGTCGCTGCGCACGCGGGTCAGCTTCGAGGCGGGCATCAGCCATCTGGGCGGCAATAGTCTCTTTCTGGGCGAAGAGGTGGGCTGGGGTTCACGCGAGTCGATCGCTGATTTCGCCCGAGTGCTCAGTGCCTATGTCGATGTCATCGTGGTCCGCTCGAAATCGCACCAGAAACTGCTGGAGTTGGCCGAGCATTCGACTTGCTCGGTCATCAACGGGCTGACCGACTACGCACATCCCTGCCAGGCGCTTTCCGACCTTTACACGCTGCGCGAGCTGGTCGGTTCGCTGCGGGGACAAACGTTGGCCTACGTGGGCGACGGCAACAACGTGGCCCGCAGCCTGGCGCTCGGTTGTGGCAAGTTGGGCATCCGGTTTGTGCTGGCCGCGCCGGACCGATATCAATTCGACGCCGAGTTTCTGGCATCACTGAAGCGCGACGTGCCCAAGCTGAAGATGACCGTGACCACCGATCCGCGCGAGGCGGTGGCCGAGGCGGTGGCCATCTACACCGACGTTTGGACCAGCATGGGGCAAGAGTCGGAAAGCGCGGCGCGGCGCACGGCGCTGGCCGATTACCAGGTGAACGCCGAGCTACTCGCGCACGCACCCCAGGGCGTGTTCTTCATGCACTGCCTGCCGGCTCGCCGCGGCGAGGAAGTGACCGACGATGTGATCGACGGCGCCAACAGCGTGGTGGTCGAGCAGGCCGCCAACCGCTTGCACGTGCAAAAGGGCATTCTCGCCTGGCTGCTCGGGGCGCAGGCATAGCGCAGCGCCATCGTGAAAGCCCGACAGGTCAGCGGCGCGTCAGGGGCGCGAATTCCAGGCGACAGAAATCCATTCGAAGCCCGGACCGCCGGGGGCCAGCGTGCCCCAGCGTCCGTCGCGCAGCGCGATGCCATCGGTGGTGAGCCCTGGCTCCAAGAATTCGTGCAGGCAAAGTTGCAGAGCGTTTTCGATTCGCGCGGTGAACTCCGGCGTTTGCGAACGGGGCTGCAAATGGTTCGTCGTCACGGGCGACGCCGGAACAAGTTGCTGCGACCACGTGCCGGCCGTTTTTGCGAGCCGGGTGGGGACGATCGCCCCCAGCCGCTCCGCCAAGGGGTTGCGGGGTTGCAGGCTTGCCATGATTACCTTCATGGCGCGGTATTGCATCAGCCGCTCGCCCACCGACGAATGCCACCGCAGCGCCAGCCCGGAATCGAGCGGCAGATTCGGCTCCTCCGGCGGGGCGCCCAGCGGGCCAAGCACTACGCCGATTCGTAACAGCCCTTTGCCCGAGCAGAATC
>DASVHB010000158.1:0-4097 GCA_036379195.1 Pirellulales bacterium | reverse complement strand
TCACGCCGCCGCGCAGGCCCTGGTCTGCCGGCGGCGACCGCGGGCAGCCGATCAATCGCCTCACTGGACCATCCATGTGCTGGCTGTCGATGGGCCGATTGTCGGCGAGGTGCAATACGAGACCGACCGCTGCCGCTTTCTGGGACGCGGACGAACGACCGAGCGACTGAAGGCGATCGAGCCGGGCGCCGCGTTGTCGGGCACGACCGGCCCGGTGCTCGATCCGATCTTTAGCCTCCGCTGTCGAGTTCGGCTGGCGCCGGGGGCCTCGGTTTGCGTCGCGTTTACCACCGCGGTGGCGGCGTCGCGCGAAGAAGCGTTGAGCCTGGCCGATCAGTATCACGATTTTCATAGCGTCAACCGTGCGTTCGAATTGGCCTGGGCCCATAGCCAGGTGCAGTTACGTCATTTACATCTTTCGTCGGAAGATGTGCACCTGTTTCAACGGCTGGCATCGCAGGTGGTGTATGCGGGCAGGACGCTGCGTGGGCCGCAAAAGGCCCTGCTGGCAAATCGTCAGGGCCAATCGGGCCTATGGCGGTTCGGTATTTCGGGCGACAAGCCAATTGTGTTGGCCCATATCGGCCAAAGCGATCAGCTCGCGCTTGCTCGGCAACTGCTGGCGGCCCACGACTACTGGCGCTTGCAAAGGTTGGAGGTGGACTTGGTGATCGTCAACGACGACCCCACCGGTTATCTGGACGATCTCCAAGAGCAACTGCTGGGGTTGATTCGCGCCAGCGACTCGCATGCGCTGGTCGACAAGCCCGGCGGAGTGTTTGTGCGCAAGAACACCCAACTGAGCGACGACGACCGCCACCTGCTCGAGTCCGCGGCCCGTGTGGTGCTCACGGGCAGCCGTGGCTCGCTGGCGGCTCAGGTTGACCGCCGGGCGCGCGGGCCGCAGCCGGTCGAGCACTTCGTGCCCTTGACTCTCGCCGGCCAGCCGGCGGAAGAGAGTGGACGAGAAGAGCCAGATCGCAGTCCGCTCGTGTTTGAAAACGGTTTCGGCGGTTTCTCGCCCGATGGCCGCGAATATGTGGTTCGCATCGCGCCGCAGGCCGGCGACCTGCAACTGCCCCCCGCTCCCTGGATCAATGTGATCGCCAATTCGCAAGCCGGGTTTTTGATTTCCGAAACCGGTGGCGGCTACACCTGGGCCGGCAACAGCCAGATGAACCGCCTGACGCCCTGGAACAACGATCCTGTCGCCGACTTGCCCGGCGAGGTGATTTACCTGCGCGATGAAGCGACCGGCGATGTCTGGACGCCCACGCCGCTGCCACTGGGCCGCGACGCCGCTACCACCGTCCGTCACGGGCAAGGCTATACCACCTTCCAGCGGCAAAGCCACGGCATCGATCACGAACTGACGCTGTTTGTGCCGGCCGAACAGCCGCTGAAGCTCGTGCGCTTGAAGCTGCGCAACACGACGCGGCGGCGCCGCCGGTTGGCGGTGGTCTTTTTTGCCGAGTGGGTGCTCGGCGGCAGCCGCGACGACGCTCCGATGCAAGTCATCACCGAACTCGATGGCGAGAGCGGCGCCCTGCTGGCCCGCAATCCCTTCGGCGGCGACTTTGCCGCTCACGTGGCGTTTGCCGATGTCAACCGCCGGCCCCACACCGTAACCGCCGACCGCACCGAGTTCTTGGGCCGCAACGGTTCGCTCAGCCGACCAGCCGCCTTGGGGCAAGCACATCTGTCGGGCAAAACCGGCGCCGCACTCGACCCCTGCGCCGCGCTCATGGTCCACGTCGACCTTCCGCCCGAGGGCGATGAAGAAATCACCTTTCTGCTGGGCCAGGCGGAGACGGTCGAGGAATGCCGGCGGCTGGCGGCCGAGTACCGGCAGCCGGCGCGCGTGCAAGCCGCGCTCAGCGAAGTGTGCGAGCGCTGGCAGAAGCTGCTGACTACGATCGAAGTGCGCACGCCCGATGCCGCGCTCGATCTGTTGGTCAACCGTTGGTTGCTGTACCAGGTGCAGAGCTGCCGCGTGTGGGGGCGCTCGGCGTTTTATCAGTCGGGCGGGGCCTATGGTTTTCGCGATCAATTGCAAGATTCGATGGCGCTGGTTTATGGCAACGCCGCCGAGGCGCGCGAGCATCTGCTGCGCGCCGCCAGCCGGCAGTTCTTGGAGGGCGACGTCCAGCACTGGTGGCATCCGCCGGCGGGCCGCGGTGTGCGCACTCGCTTTTCAGACGACTTGCTGTGGCTGCCGTTTGTCGCCGCGCATTACGTATCGACCACCGGCGATGCCGGCGTGCTCGACGAACCGGTTTCGTTTCTACGCGCCGCGCCGCTGCGGCCCGATCAAGAAGAAGACTATGGCTTGCCCGAAGTCGCGCCCGAACCCGCCTCGCTTTACGAGCACTGCGCACGGGCCATCGAGCATGGCAGCCGCCGCGGTGAACACGGCCTGCCGCTCATGGGCACGGGCGACTGGAACGACGGTATGAACCGCGTGGGCGCCGGCGGAAAAGGCGAGAGCGTCTGGGACGCCTGGTTTTTGCTGGCTATTTTGCCGCATTGGATCGAGTGGGCAGATCGCCGCGGAGACCACGCGCGAGCGAAAATGTGGCGTCAGCTTGCCGCCGAGGTACGCGAAAGCATCGAGACGCACGCCTGGGACGGCGGCTGGTATCGCCGCGCCTACTTCGACGACGGCACGCCGCTGGGATCGAAAGACAACACCGAGTGCCGCATCGACGCCATCGCGCAGGCCTGGTCGGTCATTTCCGGCGCGGCGCCCGCCGACCGTGCCCGGCAGGCCATGGACGCCGTCGATCGACTGCTCGTCGATTCCGACAAGCGGCTGATCATGCTGCTCACGCCGCCGTTCGACGAGGGGCCGCTCGAGCCGGGCTACATCAAGGGCTATCTACCCGGCATCCGCGAGAACGGCGGCCAATACACCCACGCGGCCACCTGGGTGGTCGATGCCATGGCCCGCTTGGGCCGCGGCACGCGCGCCGTCGAGCTTTACGATCTGCTCAATCCGGTCCATCACGCGCGGACGCGCGAAGACGTCGATCGCTATCGCGTCGAGCCTTACGTGGTGGCCGCCGATATTTACAGCCAGCCACCGCACGTGGGCCGGGGCGGTTGGACCTGGTATACCGGCTCGGCGGCTTGGATGTATCGCGTGGCGCTAGAGTCGATTCTGGGTTTCCGCCTGCGGGGCGACCGGCTGCGCATCGAGCCTTGCATCGCCGCCGCTTGGCGCGAATACACGATCACCTACCGCCGCGGCGCCGCTACCTACGTGATCCGTGTGGAAAACCCCGACGGCGTTGAGCGAGGCGCCGCCACAGTGACGATCGATGGGCAATTGTCCGATGATGGCGTCATTCCGCTCGCGGACGACGGCCGCGAGCATCAGGTAGTTGTGCGGTTGCGCGATTTTGGATTTTAGAATGTGTCAGTGGATTCAATGGGCCAGAATTACATCAACCACCCAGCATTGCTTCGAGTGCTCGGCGTGCTGGCGACAATGGTCAATCAGCGCGCGATCGGTGCAGCCCGCCGCTTCCAAGGCATCGGCCAGCAGCGGTAAATCCTGCCAGCGATGATCGTCGTTGATTCGCCGCGCAAGCGTCGGTACCGCTGCATCGTTCTCGGAGAGCCAACGCGCTTCGACCGGGCGATTGTCGATCCAATCGCGAACGATCGACTTTTTTCGTCGCTTCAGCTCGTCGGCCCGATCGCGCAGCGCGGCGGCCGCCTCAAAGTTTCGCTCGCCCACGGCTTGTTCCTTCTCGGTTGTCAACCGGCGTATCTCAGCGTCTAAATCCGCAGCGGCCTGTTGCAATTCGGTGGGCAAGTCTTGAATATCCGCCGCGAGACGACCCGCTACTGAAGATCTGACCGGCTTCGCGACTCCGGCCAGCGCTTCATGCACTGCTTTAAGTGTCAGGCCCTGATTCATCAACACCTGCGCAGCCACGCCTTCGTCCTCGCGAATCAGCCCCCAAAGCAGATGTTCCACTCCGATGTGGTCATGCTTGAGCCGGCGAAATTCCTCGATTGCATATCCGATCACATTCTTCGCACGTGGAGATTGCGGAAGCCTGTCCTCCGTGACCGAATCCGGTCCGTGT
>DASVHB010000157.1:0-6508 GCA_036379195.1 Pirellulales bacterium | reverse complement strand
CCATCACGCGGAGCGTGATGACTACGGTGGGTTATTGGTAGCTCAGGCTCACACACGGAGGGTTAGCCATGCGTCGGCAAAAAGCTTGTTCGTTATGCGGGGCGATCATGGCCCTTTTTATTAGCACAGAACAGGCGTTCGTTTTATGCGGTGCGATCGTCTCGCCCGCCAAGCGGCGACGCGAAGGTGACACTACATGCAGGAACACCGCGAAGAAGTGATGGAGGAAGACCGGCAGATTCGCGGGCGGAACGCCACGCGGCGTAATCCGCCCGAGATTGACGAGCGTTTGCGGCGGTCACGCGAGGAATGGCCTGCGATTCAAGAACGGCTTCGCCATCGACTGGGTGAAGGTGCAAATGGTGACGGGCATTCTGGCTGACGCCAACATTCAAGGGCATGACTCCACGCGCAGGCAGCGGGGCGTTGACTCCGGCTTCGTAGCTTATATGATATGCTACATGGCTCTTTCCGCTGCCACCCGCCTGCCAGCCCCCAGAGAGGGTCGCAACTCATCCTCCCGCTTCACTCCTCTGGAGCGGCCCGATCGCGTCGCGCAGGTGCTCGAACAATTGCGCGAGCAGATTATGGTCGGCGCGTTTGGAGCCGATGGACTGCTGCCGCCCGAGGGCACGTTGGCCGTCGATCTGGGCGTGTCGCGCACCGTAGTCCGCGAGGCGATGCGGATGCTGCGCTCGCAGGGGCTGGTCGAGGTCTCGCAGGGCAAGCCGCCTCGCGTCAAGCCGGCCGATCCGCAGGCCGCCATCGATAGCCTGGGGTTGTTGCTGCGCCGCAGTCAAGGCACGCTGCTGCACCTGGTCGAAGCGCGCCGCCCGCTGGAGAGCGAAATCGCCGCGTTGGCCGCCGAGCGCGCCACGCCCGAGCATCTGACGCGGCTGGCAGCTTCGATCGAACAGTTGACGTCTGCCCGGACGCTGGAAGAGCGCATCGAGGCCGACGTGCAGTTTCACCGCATTTTGGCCGAATCGACCGGCAATCCGGTGTTTTGCCTGGTGCTGGAGACGGTTTCCGGGCCGCTGCACCAGTCGCGCCGGCGAACGATCGCCCAGTCGGGAGTCGAGGTGGCCGCCACAGGGCACCGTGAGGTGCTCTCTGCCGTCCGTCGCCGCGACGGCAAAGCCGCGCGCGCCGCGATGCTCGATCATCTCATGCTCGCGGAACGCGACTTGCGAGCAGCCGGCGCAGCATTATTATCCGCCCCGGCGAATGGCAAAAAGTTAAAGGTTACCCCCGCGCCCCAACCAGGAAAAACGAGGAAGAAACCGCGGATGACGCGGATGGGCGCGGATAAAGAATAAGGAAACCCTATTCGTGGCATTCGTGGTTTCTTCATGCCACAGGCGTCAAAGTCACCATCATGCGCCATACGCAAGGCAAATCTGCATCCGTAGTTCGGTCGGCTTGTTGCGGACTTTTCATCGTTCTGCATGGCGCGGTGGCTGCTGGCGACGAGCCATTTTTTCGCGAGCAGGTCGCGCCGATCTTCGAGGCCCGTTGCGTGCGTTGCCATCAGGGGGACGAACCCAAGGGCGGCCTGTCGCTGGCCACCGCGGCGGCCATGGCGCATGGCGGAGAAAGCGGCCCGGTGATAACGGCGGGCAAGCCGGACGAGAGCTTGCTGATTGACTACATCTCGGGCGAGCAGCCGCAGATGCCCAAGGGCGCGCCGCCGCTGTCGCGCGAGCAGGTGGCGATCGTTCGTCGCTGGATCGCCGAAGGGGCCAAATGGCCCGCCGACTTGGCGTTGGTCGAAAAACCCGCGGACGGTAAAGCCGCGGCCAGCAACGACTGGTGGTCGCTGAGGCCACTGGCAAAGGTGACGCCGCCCCAGGTCGAATCGCCTTGGGTGCGCACGCCGATCGACGCCTTGATTGTCGACCAGCTAAAGCGGCAGAGCCTGACGCCATCGCCCGAAGCCGATCGGCGAACGCTGCTGCGCCGGCTGAAATTCGATCTGCACGGCTTGCCGCCGACGTCCGACGAATGCCAGGAATTCCTGCGGGACTGGTCGCCGCGAGCCTATGAAAACCTGGTCGATCGGCTGCTGGCATCGCCGCACTATGGCGAGCGGTGGGGGCGGCATTGGCTCGATGTGGTCCACTTCGGCGAGTCGCACGGCTACGACAAAGACAAGCCGCGGCCCAACGCCTGGCCCTATCGCGACTGGGTGATTGCGGCCCTCAATGCCGACATGCCTTATGGCCGGTTCATCGAAGCGCAGCTCGCCGGCGACGTGCTGTTCGCCGACGATCCGCAAGCGATCGTGGCCACCGGGTTCGTGGTGGCCGGGCCGTGGGATTTTGTCGGTCACGTCGAGCTGCGCGAAGGGACCGTCGATAAAGACATCGCCCGATCGAACGACCGTGACGACATGGTGGCGAGCACGGCTTCGACGTTCCTGAGACTGACGGTGAATTGTGCCCGCTGCCACGATCACAAGTTCGACCCGATTACGCAGGAAGATTATTACCGCATGCAGGCGGTGTTTGCCGGCGTCGATCGGGCAGACCGGCCCTACGACGCCGATCTTCAGGTGGCCGCGCGGCGGCGGAAGCTCACCGCCGAGAAACAGTCGCTCGCCAAGCGGCAGCGCGAACTGCTGGCGGCGGTGGCCAAGGTCTGGACGCCCGAGATCGCGGCGATTGATATTCTCCTGCAATCCGCCCAGCGTGAATTGGCGTCGCTACCGATCGAGCCCGCGCAAGCCAGCCCATCGTTGGGCTACCACAGCCAAATCATGCCCAAGCCCGACGCCACGAAATGGGTGCAGGTCGAGCTGGGGCAGTCGCAGCCGCTGGAAGAAATCATCTTGGTGCCGGCCCATGTCGTCTATGGCGGCCATCCAGGGCCGGGCTTTGGCTTTCCGCCGCGGTTCAAAGTTGAGCTATCGGACGACCCGCAGTTTGCCACGGCGCAAATCTTGGCCGACGAAACGGTGGCGGACTTTCCGCACCCAGGTGATACGCCCTATCGCATCGACGCGGCGGGCCGGCGGGGCCGCTATGTGCGCGTCACGGCCACGCGGCTGTGGCGGCGCACCGACGATTGGATTTTTGCGATTTCCGAGTTGTTGGCCTTCTCCGCCGGGCGGAATGTGGCGGCGGGCGCGGCCATCGCTTCGCTCGATTCGATCGAGGCGCCGCCCGCCTGGGGCATGAAAAACCTGGTCGATGGCTTTAGCAGCCGCGAGCGCTTGCTCGATTTGTCCGGCCGTGCGCTGGCGCCGCGGCAGCGGCTGACGTTCGAGATGGCGCAGAATTCGGCCGAGCGCCGCCGCATGGCGCTGGCCGCGCTCGATCCGGCCGTGCGCCAGCAACTCGAAGCGGTCAAGCGGCAAACCAACGAGGCAGACGCCCAGTTGGCGGCCCTGCCGCAGCAGCCGATGGTGTTTGCCGCGGCGCACGCGTTCGCACCGCAAGGGGCGTTTACGGCGGCTCGCCAGCCGCGGCCCGTGCATCTGCTGGCGCGTGGCGATGTGCGCAGCCCAAAGGAGTTGATGGCGCCCGGCGGGGTGGCTTGCGTGCCCGGCCCCAGTGCCGATTTTTCGATCGCCGATCCCCACGACGAAGGCCAGCGCCGCGCCGCTTTGGCCCATTGGCTTTCCGATCGTTCCAATGCGCTGGTGCGGCGGTCGATTGTCAATCGGGTCTGGCACTATCATTTTGGGCAGGGGCTGGTCGATACACCCAATGATTTTGGCCGCATGGGTTCGCGGCCCAGCCATCCCGAGTTGCTCGATTGGCTGGCCGGCTGGTTTCTGGAGCATGGCGAGTCGCTCAAGCAGTTGCATCGACTGATCGTCACCAGCGCCGTCTACCGGCAATCGTCGGCCGACAACGACGAGTATGCCCGGCTCGACTCGGGCAATCGCCTGCTGTGGCGGATGAATCGCCAGCGGCTCGACGCCGAAGCGATCCACGACGCGATGCTCGCGGCGACCGGCTTGCTCGACCGCTCGATGGGCGGACCATCGGTGCGGCAGTTTTACTTCAAAGACGATCACTCGCCGGTGTACGACTACGAGCAGTACGATTTCGACGCGCCGGGCGGCCAGCGGCGCAGCGTCTATCGGTTTTTGGTGCGCAGCGTGCCCGATCCGTTTATGGAGTGTCTCGACTGCGCCGATCCCTCGATTCTGACCCCCAAGCGCAACATCACGCTGACGGCGTTGCAGGCGTTGGCCATGTTAAACAACCCGTTTGCCGTGCGGCAGTCGCAGCATTTGGCGGAGCGCGCCCGAGCGCAGCGGGCCGACCTGCCCGGACAAATATCGGCAGCCTGGCAGTTGGCCATCGGCCGTCCGCCGAGCGACGCCGAGCTGCGGCGGCTGACCGCTTATGCCGAGCGATTTGGCTTAGCCAACGCCTGCCGAGTGATTTTTAATAGCAATGAGTTCGTGTTTGTGGATTGAACAACGACGCAAGAGTGGCAATATAATGGTTGATGGATCTCAGCAATGTAACACGGAGATATGACATGGCGCAGCAGGAACAAATCGCTAAAGCGAGGCTCGTTGGCAGCGCTAAGCATCTGGTCCGTCCATCACGTGCGGCCGAGGCGATTGCACTCCTCGATCGGTGGTTGCGAGATGAATCGGATTATGACGAGAAGACTTGGCCGGAACTAAAGGCCGCGCTCGACCGCGACCGGCTCTCCGAGAGGAAATTGTTTGATGAGTAGAACGATACTGCTCGACGCCGGACCACTAGGCATGGTGGCGCATCCAAAGATCAACCCAAAAGTTGCGGCTTGGCTACGAGATCTTTTGGCATCTGGTGCAATTGTCCTGGTCCCGGAGATATGCGATTACGAGGTCCGCCGAGAGCTCCTTCGGGCCAACAAGGCTGCGAGTATCGAGCGTCTCGATGAATTGAAGGAGACGCTAGGATATCTACCCATTACCACCGAAGCGATGCTGCTGGCGGCGCAGTATTGGGCGGAAGCCCGCCTGGGTGGTCGCCCGACCTCAAAAGACGATGCTCTGGATGCTGATGTCATTCTCGCCGGACAAGCCGCGACGATCAGCGACGACGCCGACAAGCCGACCATCGCGACTACCAACGTGAAACATTTGGCGCGGTTTGCCCACGCCGTCCATTGGGATCAAATTACGTAGGTATCAAACGATGCATCCTAACACGTTCCGTAACTGCTCGCGCCGCGATTTCCTCTGGCAACTTGGCGGCGGGTTGGGAGGTGTGGCCCTGGCCCAACTACTCGGCGAACAGGGTTTGCTGGCGGACACCTCCGACGCCAAGCAACCGACCGCGGCCAGCGGCGGCTTGGATCATCCCGCCCAGGCCCAACGGGTGGTGCAGCTTTTCATGTCGGGCGCGGCCAGCCAGTGCGACTTGTTCGATTACAAGCCGCAACTCATCCAGCGGCACGGCCAGCCGTTCGATCCGGGCGAAAAAGTCGAGCTGTTTCAGAGCTCGCCCGGCGCCTGCATGAAAAGCCCCTGGAACTGGCGGCAAGCGGGCCAGTGCGGCAAGTGGATGAGCGAACTCGTGCCGCACCTGGCCGAATGCGTCGATCAGATGGCTTTCATCCATTCGATGGTCGCCAAGAGCAATGTGCACGGGCCAGCCACCTTCATGCAGAACACCGGTTTTGTGCTGCCGGGTTTTCCGAGCATGGGCGCCTGGGTCTCATACGGGCTGGGCAACATGAATGACAATCTGCCCACGTTTGTGGTGCTGCCCGACATGCGCGGCTTCGCCCCCAACGGGCCGGGCAACTGGAGCGCCGGCTTTCTGCCCGCCGCACATCAGGGCACGCTGCTGCGGCCGGGCGCCAAAAACCCCATCGCCGATTTGCATCCGCCGGCCTCGGCAGGGTTCATTACGCCCGATAGCGAGGCCGCCGGCCTCGAACTATTGCAGGCGCTCAATCGCGAGCATCTGGCCCAGCGGCCGGGCGACTCGCGGCTCGACGCGCGCATCGCCTCGTACGAGCTGGCGGCCAAACTGCAACTCAGCGCCCCCGAGGTACTCGACCTGGCCGGCGAGACCGAGGCCACGCTACGTTTGTACGGGCTTGACCAGCCGGCCACCGCCGATTTTGGCCGCAACTGTCTGGTGGCGCGGCGGCTGTTGGAACGGGGCGTGCGGTTCGTGCAGGTGTGGAGCGGCGCCGACAACGGCTTTCCGCGCCGCAATTGGGATAGCCACGAAGACATCGCCAAGGACCATGGCGACATGGGGCTGAGCATGGACCGCCCGGCCGCCGCGCTAATTCAAGACTTGCGGGCTCGCGGCATGCTCGACGACACGATCGTGATCTGGACCACGGAATTCGGCCGCATGCCTTGCGCCCAGGGCAAAGGCCGCGACCACAATCCGTTCGCCTTCACGTCGTGGCTGGCCGGCGGCGGCGTTCGCGGCGGCGCGAGCTACGGCGCGAGCGACGAGTGGTCGTACAAGGCGGTTGTCAACCCCACGTATTGTTACGATCAGCACGCCACGCTGTTGCACCTGCTGGGCATCGA
>DASVHB010000156.1:0-5244 GCA_036379195.1 Pirellulales bacterium | reverse complement strand
AGGACGAACTGGATATGGCAGAATTCCAGGCTGCAGAGGCCGCTTGGCTGCGGTGGAGCGGCGACGACGATGGGGCGGAACGGCTGGCGGCCTTGCGTCGCTGCCTGCAGACGCTGACCGCCCGAGCGCGGCAGGCGCTGGAACTGCGGTTTGGCGAACAGGCCTCGCGGGCCGCGATCGCCGCCGCGCTAAACATGAGTGAAGACGGGGCCAAGAACGTACTACAGAGAGCGAAGCAGCATTTGCGAGCTTGTATCGAAAAGGAGATTTCGTCGGAAACCGCACGCGAGACATCGCCAGGCGAATCGAAAGCTGGACCGCCGATGGGAGCAGTTTCTCGGGAAGCAGTGCCAGTCAAGGAGACATTGCGATGAGCGATCCGCGCGATGACTTCATTTTGGATCTGTTCCTGGAAGAGGCTTTGTCGGGCGTTCAGCCGCCGGATGTCTCGCAGAGGGTTTTGAGTGCCTTGGCAGCTCGCGCCGGCGCATCGCCGGCTGCGGGCGCCTCGGCGCCGCCCTCATTGCGGCCGATTCTGCTGACTGCGGAAGAGGGCAGAGGTCAGGGGTCAGGGGTCAGCGACTCGCGAGTGGCCCCGGCCTTACGCCTTGGTAAGCCGCCCTTGCTGGCTAAACTACGCTCGCGTCGTCCAACGCTCGTGTCGCTCGCCCTCGCGGCCAGCCTGCTTGTGGCGGCCGGTGTCGTGTGGCGCGTTGCGCATCACGAATCCCCGCAACTCGCGCAGCAGGGTGACTCCGGAGAACCTGGCTTGCTCGAGGGGCGCGACCAACCGCGCAGGATTCGCGAGCAGTCCCCGACCTTAGATAACTCAGCCACTCGCGATCCAGTCGCGCAGAATGCGGTAGCGCCGAATCGTCTAGCGCGGGCTGCCAACAATTCATCGCTCGATCGTCGTTCGGCAGATCCGCCGGCAGACAAGCGGCCGGCCGACGATGTGCCGCAACGTGCCGTACCATTCGCCGCTGCCGAGTCGGATTCGCCGAATAGCCGATCCGCCGACGAGCGCCAGTCGCCGCCGAGCGTTTTGCCAGATTCCAGTGACTTCGATCACAACGATCGACAAATTGCCGGGGCATCGCTGGCGGCGGGGTTGTCATCGTCAGCCGTCAGCGATGCGGATGTGGTTGCGTATATCAACCGCACGATTCGCGCCCATGCCGTGGACGCCGGGCTGCGCTTTTCGCCGCCGGCCACCGAAGCCGAGTGGTGCCGCCGCGTGCATCTCGACCTGATCGGCCGCATTCCCACGCTCGACGAGCTGGAATCGTTTCTGGTCGACAATGCGCGCAACAAGCGGGCCCGCCTGGTCGATCGCTTGTTGGGCGACGACGCTTCGGCCCCGCGGCGGCGTGCGAAACACCAAGACGACGGCCCGGCGGATCGGTATCTCGAAAGCTACGCCCGATTCTGGACAGTGCTGTGGACCAATCTGCTCATTGGCCGCAACGGCGGCATGGAGCCGGGCAGCCCGGTCAACCGCGCGGCGCTCGAACAGTATCTGCGGCGGTCGTTCCTGACCAACAAGCCCTACAACCAGTTTGCCTACGAGCTGGTCGGGGCGCGTGGCTCGAACCTGCCGGGCGAAGACGACTACAACGGCGCGGTCAACTTTCTGCTGGCCCACGTGCAAGACAAGGCCACGGCGGCGACTGCGAAAACCGCCCAGGTTTTTCTGGGCATGCAAGTGCAGTGTACGCAGTGCCACAACCATCCGTTCAACGATTGGAAGCAAAACCGTTTTTGGGAGTTGAACGCCTTCTTTCGCCAAGCCCGCGAAACGCGCGAAACGCGGGGCGGCGAGGTGCGGCTCGTCCGTTTGGTCGACGAAGATTTTGCCGGCGAAAGCGGCAACGATCCCCACGAAGCCGAAATCTATTACGAACAGCGCAATGGCATTCTGCTGGCGGCGTATCCCACATTTGTTGATGGCAGCGCCGTCGGCCGCGACGGGCGGGTGTCGCAAGTCGACCGCCGCCGCGAGCTGGCCCGGTTGATTGCCCGCAGCGATCAATTGAGCCTGGCGATGGTCAACCGGCTCTGGGCCCACTTTTTGGGCTACGGGTTTACCAAGCCGGTGGACGATCTGGGGCCCCACAATCCCCCGTCGCATCCAGAACTGCTCGAACGATTGGGGCGCGAATTCGCCGCCGCCGGCTACGACCTGAAGCGGCTGATGCGGTGGATCGTGCTCAGCGAGCCTTACAGCCTGTCGAGCAGGTTCGGGCCTAAGCAGGGCAACGCGGCCGATGATCCCTCGCAGGGCGCGCCCCCCTTGTTCACGCATTTCTATGTGCGGCAGATGCTGGCCGAGCAGCTCTACGACTCGCTGCTGGTGGCCACCGGCGCCCACTTGACCGAGGGCAATTACGAAGAGCAGCAGCGGATCAAGGACGATTGGCTGCGGCAGTTTGCCATCGCTTTCGGCACCGACGAAAATGACGAAGCCACCACGTTCGATGGCACGATCACGCAGACTTTGGTTATGATGAACGGCGAGCTGACCCTCCGCGCCACCAGCGGCGAGTCGGGCAGCTTTTTGCACGATCTCGCTCAAACCGGCGGGCGGAAAGCCAGCGAACCCAAGGGCTATTTGAATCAACTTTATCGGGCGGCCTTGGCCCGCTCGCCCTCGAAGCACGAAATCCAACTCGTGGGCGGACTTTTAGACGCCCGCGATGATGATTCCGCCGCCGTCCTGCAAGACGTGTGGTGGGCGCTGTTGAATAGCAACGAGTTTATCCTGAATCACTAACCACTCCCGGAGTAGAGCCATGTTTCGTTCGTCATCTGTGCCCGCCGGCATGTCCCGCCGCCACTTCATGCAGCACCTGGCCGGCGCTTCGGCCTTGGCGTTGCCCGCCATCAATTTCACCAACGCGCTGGCGGCCAGCGCCACCGATTTGCGCAAGAAGCACAAGGCGTGCATCCTGCTGTGGATGGGCGGCGGACCCAGCACGATCGACATGTGGGACCTCAAGCCCGGCACCAACACCGGCGGGCCGTTCACCCCCATCGCCACTTCGGGCGACGTGCAGATCTGCGAACACCTGCCCATGATGGCCAAGCAGATGCACCACATGGCGATCATCCGCTCGATGAGCACGCGCGAGGCCGACCACAACCGGGGCCGTTATTACATGCACACCGGCTATGTGCCCAGCACCACGGTCGAGCACCCCAGATATGGCGCGGTGATCGCCCACGAGCTGGCCGACCAGGTGCCCAACCTCGAGATTCCGCCGTTTGTTTCGGTGGGCGGCGGCAGCGTGGGGCCGGGCTTTCTGGGAATGACCTACGCGCCGTTCGTGGTCGATACCAATGGCGAAGTCCGCAACCTCAAGTTCGAGATCGAGCAGTCGCGGCTCGAACAGCGGCTGCTGACGCTCAAAGCGGTCGAAAAGACGTTTGCCGACCAGGGCCGCGGCGACGCCCCCAAAGACCACGACAAGATTCTGGACAAAACCATTTCGCTGATGACCAGCAAGCAGATGGAGGCGTTCAAGATCAATCAGGAACCCAAAGAAGTGCAAGAGCGCTACGGCGTGATCGGGGGCGCGGGCGGGCGAATGGGCGGCAACACGGGCTTCGCGCGCGGCTGTCTGATGGCTCGCCGTCTGGTGGAGGCGGGCGTGCCGTTTGTCGAAGTCGATTTCGGCGGTTGGGACAATCACGCCGGCATTTTCACCACGTTTGAAAACAAGCTGCCACAGCTCGACCAGCCGATGAGCGCCTTGATCGAAGACCTCGCGCAGCGCGGCATGCTCGAAGACACGGCGGTGATCTGGATGGGCGAGTTCAGCCGCACGCCGCGCATCAATGGCACCACGGGCCGCGACCACTGGGCACGCGCGTGGAGTGTGGTGGTGGGCGGCGCCGGCATGAAGGGCGGCCAGGCCATCGGCGCCACCAACGAAGACGGCACCGAAGTGACCACCGATCCTTACACTTCGGAAGACGTGATGGCCTCGGTGTTGAAGGCCCTGGGCGTTTCGCTGGAGAAGACCTTCACCAGCAAGAACAACCGCCCCATGAAAATCGCCAACAGCGGCAAGGTGATTAAAGAGCTGTTCGCGTAAGGATGCGCCGAGTTTCGCTCACCATGATCGTCGGCAACGATGCCGGAACCCTGCCGCGCGCGCTGGCCAGCGCGGCCGACCTGGCCGACGAGATTGTGGTGATCGATACCGGTTCGAACGATGGCACGCGCCAGATTGCCGCGGCGGCGCGCGATCGGCACGGCAGCCCGGCCAAGGTCTTCGACTTTCGCTGGTGCGACGATTTTTCGGCCGCCCGCAATGAATCGCTGCGGCACGCCACGGGCGATTGGGTGTTTTGGCTCGACGCCGACGACTGGCTCGACCAGCCGAATCGCCAAGCACTCGCCGAGCTGCTGGGCAGCCTGGGTGACGAAAACATCGTATATCAGATGTTGCACACCAGCCCCGCGGCGGCCGACGGCGGCCATCCCGCGTCGGTGGCCCGGCAAGACCGGCTTTTTCGCCGCCTGCCCGGCATTCGCTGGCAGGGGCGGGTCCACGAGCAAATCGTGCCGTCGGTGATGCGGTCGGGCGGAACGGTGCGGCCCACCACGATCGCCATCCTGCATTCGGGCTACGAAGACGCCGCAGTCCGGCGACAAAAGCTCGCCCGCAATCTACGGTTGCTCGAATTGGATCATGCCGACCGCCCGGACGATCCGTATGTGCTGTTCTATCTGGGCATGACGCTGGCGATGTCGGGCCTCGTGGCCGATGCAATCCCACGCTTGGACCGCAGCCGAGCGTTGTTGCCATCGCATTCACGATATCTGCCGCGTCTGTGTTTGTTATTGGCCGACTGTTGGCGGCTGGCGGGCCACGCCGATCGCGCGCTGGAAATCTGCCGCGAAGCACGGGCGGCGTATCCCGAAGATGCCGAGCTATCGCGGCTAGAGTCCGAACTGGCCAACGAAAATCGGCCTTAACTCGCATTGCGCACCAGCCCACACTAACCCGAAGCGTAAGCGAGGACGGGAACCGACTTAACCTCGCTTACGCTTCGGGTTAGTATGGGGCGCGCTGTTTGGCGCGTCCGGGGGCGGATGCGCATTGCGGGTTAACTCTCAAGAGGATTGTGCCTCCGCCTGGAGTCTGATCGGTTTTGACGAACGTGTTGGGCAAAATGCCCCGGTGGCTGGAGCAGAGGCTAAGCGATGCCCCGGCGGATCCGCTTCCGGGGCATCGG
>DASVHB010000155.1:0-7011 GCA_036379195.1 Pirellulales bacterium | reverse complement strand
GCCTGGGCGACAGCGGCTTGCCCGACGGCAGGCTGGTCGACGATAGGTTGGTCGACGACAGGTTGCGCACCGCTGATCGCGGCGCTTCGGTTTCCGGCGTCGGGTAGATCGGCGTCGAAATCGTACATGCGATAGGTCTTGTAGTGCTTGGCGCCGCCTTTGCGCAGGCCGCCCAGGGCCAGCGTGTTTGCCTCCGAAACCCACGAAAACTCGGCCTCCTCGACACCCACCTCCAACGCCTTGGGCACCAGGCTACGCATCAGCACCAGCCCGAGGCCCCACTTTTGATATTCGGGCACCACGTTGATGCTGAGCACGCGGATGCGCTTCACCGACTTCTTGTTCCGCAGCAGGTGAATGAAGCCGAAAGGAAACAAGCGGCCATTGATGGCGCGGATGCGCGGATTGTAGTCGGGCAGCCCAATCACCGCGCCCACCGCCAGGCCATCGACCTCGGCAATCAACGCTAGCTCGGGAATCAATAGATGCCTGAGTGAAGCGGCCAAAGCCCGCATCTCGTCGGGCGGCAGCGGCACAAAGCCCCACATGGCCACCAGCGAGCGATTGTAAAGATCGACAAACAGCTCAACATCCTGGCGGAACCGCGCGGTATCGAGCGGGCGGATGATCGCGTTGCAACGCTCTTGGGCTTGTTCGGCAATGCCGCCAAGCTGGCTCTCGACCTTGGGCAGTTGATCGCGGTAGCCAATGTAGGCCAACAGGTCGTGCGTCTTGCGAAAGCCGTAGCTCTCGATCAACTCGGCATAGTACGGCGGATTGTAGGTCATCATAAACGTGGGCGCGCTATCGAAGCCGTCGATGAGCAAGCCGCACTCATAGTTCATCGAAGGATTGGCGGGCCCGCGCATCTGCGTGATGCCCCGCGCGGCCAGCCATTCGCGCGCGGCGTCGAACAACGCCTGCGAGACCACCCGATCGTTGACGCACTCAAAAAACCCAAAGAAGCCCCGGCGTTCCTGAAACACGCGGTTGTGCTCGTGATTGACAATCGCGGCGATCCGGCCGCACACCTGCCCGTCGCGGCGAGCCAAAAAGGTTTGTACCTCGGCGTTTTCGTGGAACGGATGCCGCGTGTATCCAAGCAACTCCTTCAGATTCATGATCAGCGGCGGCATCCAATGGGGGTCGTTCTGATAAAGCGACCACGGCCAATGAATGAATTGCCGGCGGTCGCGCCACGTGGCGACCGGCTTGACTTCGACATTCGACATTGCTGCTGACTCGTTGCTGACGGCGGTAGTGTCGGCCCTGGTAACCGGCGTTCTCGTATTCCCGGCCCGTGTGGCCGACGCCTTCTGGTAGTTCCGGCCCTTGTGGCCGGCCGTGCTGGTAGTTCCTGCCCTTTTGGCCGGCCCCTCGCGGGCAGCCCCGGCGACAGTGACCGGCTCTTTCTACAAGCTCCCAAGTTTAGTCAGCCGTCTGGCAAGGGGCAACTGCGGCTTGCTGGCCTGTTGGCAGCCATTAGAAATGACCCCAGCAAGGGCCTGCTGTCCTTTGGACGAAGAGAGGGGGGGACCGTAGTAAACAAAGAGAAAGAAGCACTTCGTCGTCTCATTTCGTTCGCTTTCTTTTCTTCTGTTTCGCCCCCGTCAGTAATAGAATGAATAAGTTGGAGGATGAATTATGGGTCGCATGATCGTTCATTCGCGGGTCGGAGCTGATGGCGCCTTAAACCTGGCCATCCCAATCGGTAAGGCCGAGGCCGGCAAGGAGGTGCAGATCACGATCGACCCGCTTCCTAGACCCGCGATGACGCACGAAGAATGGCGCCAATTCGTGCTCTCGACAGCAGGCGCTTGGCAAGGAGACCTTGAGCGGCCGGTACAAGGGGAGTATGAACAGCGGGACGAGTTGCCGTGACCTATTTGCTTGACACCAACGCGTGGATCGCATATCTCCGGCAGAATAACCAAAACTTGGTGCAGCGATTTCTGCGAGAGGATCCCGACGAAATCGCTCTCTGCTCAGTCGTGCTCGGCGAGTTACACTACGGCGCCCACCATGGCCGAGCCAACAAACTCGCGGCGAATCTTGCTTTGATCGCTCGCTTACAGCAGTAACCAGCGCAGGTCACGATGGATCTGTCGCCGAGATCCACCTCTATTTGGCGGGCATCCGCAGGCCGCCATCGAGCCGGATGACGGCGGCGTTGAGCATCTGGTTCTGGACGATCTGCTCAACCAGTGCGGCAAATTCGTCGGGTCGGCCTAGTCGCGGCGGAAAGGGCACCTGATCGGCCAGCGACTCGCGCACGGAGTCTGACAGCCCGGCCATGAGTGGCGTATCGAACATGCCCGGCGAAATCGTCACCAGGCGAATTCCCCAGGCCGCCAGTTCTCGGGCGATGGGCAGGGTCATGCCGGCCACACCCGCCTTCGACGCGGCGTAGGCCGCCTGGCCAATCTGCCCGTCGAAGGCGGCCGCCGACGACGTCGTGACAATCACTCCCCGTTCGCCGCCTTCTTCCGGCGCGCGCTCGGCGATGGCGGCGGCGGCCAGCCGCACCACATTGAACGTGCCGATCAGATTGACGTGCACCACCCGTGCAAACAGATCCAGGCGATGCGGGCCTTCGCGCCCCAACACGCGACTGCCCGCCACCACGCCCGCGCAGTGAACGGCGCCGGCCAAATCGCCAAACGCGCCGCGCGCCGTTTGCACGGCGCGTTGCGTGCTCGCTTCGTCCGTGACGTCGGTTTCGACAAAGCGTGCTTGCGCTGGCCAACGCGCGGCGAGCGCTGCGCCCAACTCGCCGTTCAAATCGGCGATTACCACCTGCGCGCCCGACTCGATCAATCGCTGCGCGCAGGCCGCGCCAAGTCCTGAGGCGCCACCCGTGACGAGAAACGTTTGTTGTTTGATCCGCATGGGCAAAACGAGGGGTAGGAGGGCGAGTAAAAAAAATTGGCGATCAGCGGAAAAAACTGGTTGCGTTCCTGGCCGCGATCCGCTAGAGTGCTTTGAACTTCGCAATGGATGCGAGGTGCGCAGGTCACGGAGGCCGACTGGCCGGCATGCTTCGCGCTACGGTCAGCGACGATTTTCGAGGCCGCGCCAGGCCGATCGCGTCTGGCGCGGCCTTGTCTATTTCAGCCAGCTTCTGTCTATTTCAGCGAGCTTCTCAAAACAAGCCAAAGCCGCCGAAGCCGAAACCAAACCCGAACGGCGCATACGGCGGGTAAAACGGCCGCCGCTGCCGTTGCTGCACCGGGTGATGCGACGGATGGTATTCGCTGAAGCGGTCGCTCATGGCCGCCCGGTCGAACGCCCTTTGTCGCGCGTCCTCGTCGGCCCGCAGTTGCCGCTGGTGCATCGCTAATCGCGTCTCGCGCATTCGTTCGAACGCCATCGACTCTTGATGCTCCGACCAGCGGCGCCGCTCCAGTTTCGCCAGTTCTCGCTGAAGCTGCGCCGCGCTGAGGTGCGCCACGTCGGGATAGTGCAGGTCGAGCTTTTTCGCATACGACGGCGCGGCTGCCGACAACGTGCTGGTCAACCAGTCCATCGTTTCCTGCCACTCGGCACTGGACACAATCGAAAGCCTGGCGTCCAGATCGCGATGATAGGCCTCCCGTTCGTCGGTGTTCATGCTGGCCAGGCGGCGTTGTTGCTCTGCCTTGATTCGCGCCACCTGATCGGCGTCGTAAATGGACTGTGCCGACAGCCATTCGTCGAAGCCGTGCAGCGATGCCCGCCACGACTCGCTGGCAGCCACAGCACCGCCAGCGACTCGCTGGTCGCCGGCCGGTGTGGGGGCGCCCGCCTTCGCCCACCCCGTGATCAAACCGCACAGTAGCGCGAACCCGGCCACCGCGGATAGCGGCGCGCCTGGGCCGCGGCCCCAAGATCTCTTTGTGTTGCACATTTGCATCACCTCGCCGGAAAGTCTCGGCCCGTCAGTAACCCCTTACCATTCTACAACATAGATCAATCCAGATCTCCTTTTCCAGGGAAAATGACGCGAATCTTGGGCCGATCGGCGGATTTTGACGTTGATGCGATTGCAAGCTAGTTTTCGGCAGAGTGGAAAATTAGCGATTCTGCGCGCACCGACGAGCATGAAGAAGACGATCGACGCAAGCGAGACGCTTACGCTACCGGGGAGCAACTCCCGGCGTTTGCGCGGCGATCGCCGGGGCATCGCCGCCGTCGAGGCGGCTCTCTGCATGCCTCTCTTGCTGCTGTTCATGCTCGGCATGTGGGAAGTCGGGCGGATGGTGCAGGTGGAGCAGATCCTCGTAAACGCGGCACGCGAGGGGGCGCGCATCGCCGCCGAAGGCCAACTCACCGTGAACGGCAGCAACGTGCCGGTCACCGTAACCGTCGTGCAGCAAAACGTACGCGACTATCTCACCGCGGCGGGGCTACCCGCGGCGGCCATCAGCGGCGCGCAAATCCAGGTCATCAACAAGAGCGGCAACTCCTGGAGCGATCCCTGCAACGCACAACCGCTAGATAAGTTTCAGCTCGCGATCGCGATTCCGCCGGGCACCGCTTACAGCAGCTTGCGCTGGGGAGTCGTCAGCACCGTGACCGGCATGAACCAAATTTCGGTATCCGTCAATTGGGTTTCGCTGAATGACTCGGAGGTCAATGTCAGTACGCAACTGCCGTATTGAGCGAGGGGCGTCGCGCTGCGGCCCCGGCGCAGGGAATCGAGGGTGGAGAGCGGGCGTCGGTGGCCGGGGCAGAGGCTTGCCGATGCCTCGGGGCTTTTGAATGGTCGAAGTCTTGAGCGTAACAATCGGCATGCGAAAGGCGAGCATGATTAGGAAGAACCGGCGGGCGGTGCGTCGCGGCGGCGCGATTGTCGAAACGGCCTTGGTGCTGCCGATCGTCTTGCTGTTTCTGTTCGGCATCATGGAATACGGACGTTATATCCTCGCGCTGCAAATCGTCACCAATGCCGCGCGCGAAGGCTGCCGTTATGCCGTTACGCACACCCAACCGGTGACCGTCGGCGGCGTCACCACCGGAAACGCCACTTCCGATGTGACGAACACCGTAACGGCGTTTCTCGGAGGCCAGCAGTTAACCAGCCAGGCCATCCAGGTGTATCTCTCCGACACGCAAGGCAACAACCTGGGCGCGTGGAACAACGCTCAGCCGGGGCAATTCATCTGCGTCCAGGTCACGGGCAACTATACGGTGATGCTCCCTTCGCTGTTGTCGATGCCGAGTTCGATACCGGTTGCGGCGAAGTCAGTGATGATCTGTGAAGGAAACTGAGCGAACGAGCTGGATTCTTCTAGTCAACGCCTAACGCTGCTTTTGTGGAACGAAATATGAAGCAAACATTCCGCACTCCGCCTTCCGCACTCCGCACTCGCTCGTCACTCGGCATTTGCTCGTCACTGCGCTCCGCGCGCCGCAATCGCCGCGGCGCGGCTCTGGTGCTGCTGCTGCTGTTCTTGATTCCGCTAATCGCGTTTTTGGCGCTGGCGATCGACATGGGGCTATTGGCGGTCGCCCGAACGCAATGCCAGAACGCGGCGGACGTGGCGGCGTTGGCGGGCGTTCGCACCCTGAACGGAAATCCGGCGACGAACAACAACTACGCGGCGGTGACGCCGGCGGCTCAGTCGGCGGTCACCGCCAACACTGTGCTTGCCACGCCGCTGCAAACCTCGCAAGTGACGGTCAACATCGGCCGTTATGCGTACAACACCAGCACGAAGCAGTTCGAGGGCCAATTGCCCGGTTCGGGCACAAGCAACTGGAGCCTCGTCCAATCGAAGGTCACGCTCGACGTCAGTCAGAATATGGTGTTCTCGCGCGTGCTGGGCCTGAAGGTGCCCACGCTGCAGGCCACGGCCACCGCGGTGCACCGCCCGCGCGACGTGGCGCTCATTCTCGACTATTCCGGCTCGATGCGCTTTGCCACGTATCCGGGAGTCTTGTCGGGGACCAACAACTACGTGAACAACGCCGACACCAACGTGCCGCAATTCGGTCACTATTCGGCGGCGGGCGCCGGCTCGATGTACGCCACCTCGTTCAGTCTGCCTTATCAGGCGGCCAATGTCACGGCGACGACCAGCGACGGCCGCCCGCCGCTTTGCGCCGACTTTTACCAGAACAGCGGCGGCACGCCGGCGTTTGTGCCGGCGCCGGCCAGTTATGCCACCACGCCCGGCGGCGATAATTATCTGACCGTCAATAAGAATTCGGGCGGCGGCTACGCCTACAGCGTCACCGACCTTTTGAATAACGGAAAGCAGTATGATCCGACGTTCGAGACCAGCGGCTACACCGCGTACAGCATGACCCCGACTTTCTATGGCTACACGCAAGGGCCGGGTTATTACGGCAAGACCTTCTTCATCTGGCCGCCCAACCCCGTGCCCAGCAAGGATTGGCGCAAGCTCTATTTCACGTATCCCGGCAGCACCACGCCGATGGACGACAATTCGCGGCTGTGGAGTTCATCGACAGGCGGGTGGCAAGCACCGGGCTTTACGTACTCGGTCAATTACAACGCGATTTTGAACTTCATCAAAAACGTCGGCCCGAACCCGTTCCCAACGCAATTGCAGTCGGGGCGAATTGTGTATTACACCGCGATTCCGGACACGATCGATACTTCGTCAGACCCGCCCACCGATCTCAATCAGCGGTTCTGGAAAGACTACATCGACTATGTGCTCGGTGCGTGCGACCTGGGCGCCGGCTTTTATCTGCCCATCAACACCCCAGACTTCTGGGGACTGACCGGTTACGGCAGCGACGCTGCCTGGGGCACGCCGCTGATCACGCCCAAGTCGAGTTTAAGCGGAAGCCCGAAGCCCTATATGAACTACAGCGATAACCCCAAGCGGCCTAAGCTCAACTTCTGGTTCGGGCCGCTGACGATGGTCGACTTTCTCGAGAATTATACCTTGACGAGTGTGTTGACGGGCTTGGGATATCCCGCGGCCTCACGCTATTGCTGGTGGCCGGGCACGTGCCACGAGGCGCCGATGTACGGCTGCAAGCTCGGCATTCAGGCCG
>DASVHB010000154.1:0-20895 GCA_036379195.1 Pirellulales bacterium | reverse complement strand
GTGGCGGTCACGGGCACGGCGGCGGTTGGCCCAACGCCACAATGCTTCGATCGTCAACAGACTGCGAGTAGGGGCGTTGCAACAAACCGATGGCGAGCTCGCGCTAGAAAGCCTTTGGGCGATTCACCTTTGCGACGGATTCGACGATGAACTGGCCGAGGCCTTGCTGGTGCATCCCGACAAACACGTTCGCTCGTGGACCGTGCGACTGTTGGGTGATCGGCGATACGTATCGCCCGATATCGCTCGCCTGCTGGCCGAGCGGGCCGGTTCCGAGCCGAGCGTAGTCGTTCGCAGCCAGCTTGCTTCAACGGCCAAGCGGCTGCCAGGGGCCGATGCACTGCCGATCATCGCGGCGTTGCTGGCCCACGATGAAGACGCTGGCGATCCGTTCGTGCCCTGGTTGCTGTGGTGGGCAATTGAGGACAAAGCCATTCAAGAAATGCCGGCCCTTCTTAAGTTGTTCGATGGGGCCGCGTGGCAGCACGTACTCGTGCGCGAGAATGCCCGCCGACTGGTCCGCCGCTATGCCGCCGAAGGCGCCAGCCCGACATACGTGGCGTGTGCGCGGTCGCTGCAAGCCACGCCGAACGAAGAAGTGGATGGCATGCTTGCGGAGTTGGCCCGCGGCCTCGGCGAACGCAAGCCAAACCGCGAACCGATCGCTGGCGAACTCGAATACTGGATCGCTCGTCGCTGGCAAGCATCGCCTTCAAAACCGCTGTACTTAGAGCTGGCGCTCGTTCTCGGATTGCCCCACGCCGAAGCCCGGCTGCTGTCGCTCACCGCCGAGCCGAATTTGGCCGACGATCAGCGGACGGCGCTACTGGGTCTGTTGGCCCGTTTCGCTTCCCCGGCCAGCGCGGCAGCCGCGCTGACGTGGCTCGACCCTCGACAGCCCGAAGCCGTGCAGCGGGCCGCGGTGGGGGCGGCCAATCGGTTTGAGAGCGAACCAGTGACGCGATATTTTTTGTCGTGCTACGCCGGTCTGTCGCCGGCGGTGCGCAGCGACGTGCGCGAGGCGCTGTTGAGCCGCCCCAAGTCGGCCTTGGCTCTGTTGGAACACGTGGACAGCGGCGTCCTTCAGCCGGACGAAATCCCCACGGAGCAGTTGCAACGCGCAGCCTTGCACCGAGACGAACGGATCGATGCACTCATACGCCGGCGTTGGGGCAGAATCGGCCCTGGCACGCCGGAAGAAAAACTGGCCGACATTCGGCGTTTCTCCAACGATCTGCGGGCCGGCGATGGCGATAAGACGTCAGGCAAGGTCCTGTACCAGAAGCACTGCGGCACGTGCCACCAGCTTTTCGGCGAAGGCAACCATGTCGGTCCCGAGCTGACCAAGGCGAACCGCGGCGACCGCAACGCCTTGCTGGCGAATATCGTCGATCCCAGTTCGGTGATTCGCAACGAGTACACCAGTTACGTGGTGGCGACCACCGACGGGCAGATTCTCACGGGCGTTCTCGCCGCACAAGACCCCGCCAGCATCACCCTGCTCGACGCCAAGAACCAGCGGACGCGCATCGTTCGAGAGCAGATCGAAGAACTCGAAGAGTCGCCGATCTCGCTGATGCCCGAGAAATTATTGGAGCAACTTTCCCCGCAAGAGCTGCGCGATTTGTTTGCCTATCTGCAGCAGTGACTCTGAGCGAGAAGAAGATCTCATGGGCCGAGCAGACAGAATTGAGGCCGAATTCCCATCCGGCACAGTAATGCCGCCGGATCTCCGCCGGCTTTGCGACTACCTGGATCGCACCGATTACCCGATTAGTGGATACATGAAATTGCGCCCGGAGGGAGAGAGCCTCAAGGCGTGGTTTGGCGGAGACACTGAGGCGGCGAGCCAGTTCGCCGGGTTCGGCGCAGGCCCTGACGGCTCGATCCTCGCCTTCTGGTTGTATGCCGGCCCCGACGCGTCCATGGCTCCGATCGTTCACCTCGGTTCGGAAGGGCAGAACAACGCCGTGCTGGCCTCAGATTTTCATGAGTTCCTTCATCTTTTTGGCATCGGCTACGGGGAGTTGGGGTTTGAGGATCTTAGCGCCCCGCCGGCAGAGCCCGGCACGGCTAGACACCTTCGCCTCTGGTTGGCCGACGAATTCAACATCATACCTCCGGCGACGGGCGCGGAGCTTGTCCGCAAGGCACAGGCTCGGCACCCGGACTTGGAAACTTGAATTCGCGATTGGCAGGAGCAAAGATACGGGGCTTAACTTTGGGGCAGAATGAATTGATACTCCCTCTTTCCGCTTCAATGAACTGAGGACTTGGGCTAGAATAAAAATTACGCCTCGAACAGGAGCACGCGGAGCCGGCCGCCGCTGATAAGCGGCGGAACCCATAGCCTACGTCGACGATCTGGTGATTCCATGAGTCTTATGCTCGATCTACCCGCCGATTTGGAAAGCGATCTTGTCGCCGAAGCCGCGGAACGCAATCTTTCGCTGCCGGAATACGTTCTTCGGTTATTGGCCGAGAAACGAAGGCCGCGCGAGCAGCCGCGCAATGGCGCCGAGCTCATCGCCTATTGGGAATCGGAGGGCCTCGTTGGCACCCGCCCGGACATTGCTGATTCAGCATCGCACGCACGTGCCCTCCGCGAGCGAGCAGAGAAACGTGAACGCTCGTAAGCGATGGACATCTTAGACACGGACGTGCTGATCGATATCCAACGGAGGCATCCGCCGGCGGTGGCTTGGTTCTCAACTTTGACGACGCTGCCTGCCGTACCGGGCATTTTCATTATGGAGCTTATTCAGGATGCCAGAAACCTTGGCGAAGTGCAGCAAGCACAGCGACTTGTCGCGCCACTGCCGATCGTTTGGCCGACGGAGGCGGACTGTAAGCGAGCCTTGTCCGACTTCGCATCGTTCCATCTATCGCACGGCTTAGGGCTTCTTGATGCCATCATTGCCGCGTGCGCGGTCGGCCGCTCTGCTACGCTGCAGACGTTTAATCGCAAGCATTATGCGGCTGTTCCCAGGCTCATGATCTCCGAACCGTACATACGATAGCATTGCCCGGCCAAGTTCTTATTTCACAAGCACCGCGGCACCGGCCACCAGCACTTCGGCGAAGGCAAATCCGTCAGGCGCGAACTGACCAAGGCAAATTGTGGCGACCGCACCGCCTAGCTGATGAACATCGTCGATCCGAGCTCGGTGATTCGCAAAGAGCACGCCAGGCAGGTGGCGGTTGATCTATCGCGGCGCGTGGCCCTGGTCACCGGCGGCGACAGTGGCATCGGCCGCGCCGTTGCGCTGCTGCTGGCCGGCCACGGTGCAAAGGTGTGGGTAGGCGATTTGCATCGCAGCTCGGAGAACACTACGGTCTTCGAGACCTTGGGCATCACCCAAATGATTTGTGATGTCCGTATCGAGAGCGACGTGGCTCGCCTGGCCGAAGCTGCGACGCAAGAAAGCGGAAGGCTTGACATGTTGGTCAACTGCGCGGGCATTGGGCTCGTCAAGCAGATCCCCGAGGTCGCCGAGGCCGAATGGGACGCCTGTCTGGGCACCAACCTGAAAGGCGCCTTTCTGGCCGCCAAGCACGCCCTTGGCCCCATGCGGCGGACGGGCGGAGGATCGATTGTCAACATTTCAAGTAACGCCGGGCTTTTGCCGCGAGCGCACGACCCCGTCTATTCGACCAGCAAGGCTGCCTTGATCGCGCTCACCAAATCGCTCGCGCTTTGCCATGCCGGCGACAAGATCCGAGTCAACGCCGTCTGCCCGGGACCGGTCAGCGACACCGGCATGATGAACGCCGACCTGGCCGCAGCCGACGACCCGCAAGCAATGAAGCAGCGTTTTATCGCGGCCAGTCCTCTGGCGCGGGCCCACGGCCGCATGATCACGCCCGACGAAGTCGCTCACGCGGTGCTCTACCTGGTGAGCGACGCCGCGGCGATGGTCACCGGCACGGCGTTGGCAATTGATGGCGGTAAATCGCTCGGAGTACCACCGACACAGTAGTCGGTCACTAACAAAGCGCCATCGGGCGTGAAGGCCGCGCTTCATTGGATCTCGTGAGCATCCTGCCCTAAGGCGACTCGTGTCCTGCGGGCTCGTGGTTCGGCTGCCAATAGTTGGCGGAAAACGCCGAAAAAAAGTTCTCCTCTCCCCAACGGTTCGGTCCGCGGCGACTCAGCGTGTTCACCAAAGCTTCGACAACGTCGAAACCGCCCGAGGCAGGCGGCTCAGGCTGCGGAAGTTTGTCGAGAATCTCCACCGCCCAGAGCGGGTCGATGTGGACGGCAGCCGAGATGATGGTTCGCTCCAAGCTGCGGCAGTTCATTGCGACGCCAATCGCATGTCGCGTGTTGAGCTGGCTTGCCGCCGGCGGCTCAAGTTCCGGCAACCGCGCAACGAGCGGCCGCAGCAGCGCACGAGCAATGTCGCGGTCGTATCGGCTGAGCATCATCGTCAGCCTGATGTCGATCTCAGCAGCTTCATCGTCAAGCTGGCCTAGTCGCGGTCGGGCCGCGCGCAGCGCGAGTGAACGCCAGAAACACTCGCGCCCCAATTGTGGATCGATCCGTTCGGCAATCGGCAACAGCCAAGCGGCGGTGAGCGGCGCGGCCAAGCCTGGAAACCCGAACGGGTCAAAATCGTCATCCAACTCGGGCCGAGGCAACTCGTCGCGGATGATCTGCACTAATAACTTCCGCGCGGCATCCGTGTCGCTGCTGGCCAATCGCAGCGCGACGGCGGCCAGGCCACGCACCCGCAAAGGCTGCACGTGCGTGTCGCGCGCGATTTGCTCGGCACGCAGCCGATTGATGCCCGCTAGGCGGTAACAGAAATTGGCAAGCTGGAGGCCACGCACGCCCATGTGACATCGATGCCAATCGCCGTCCAGGCGCGTCGTCGTCCGGTCCCACGTTTCTTCCGCGGCGTCAGGATGTTCCGGCAGCAACTTGACCGCCAGATCGCCGCCGTCGTTGACATAAGGGTAATCGCGCTTGATTCTTTCGAGCCAAGCCATGCCGCGCGCCGGATCGCGCTTCGCCAGGTTCAGGGCCAACATGCGGAAAGTTTGCTGCGATTCTCGATCGAACTCCGGCAACTGCTCGGCGATTTCCTCAGCCTCCGAGATAATCTCGTCGGCTTGCTGGCCATCGCCAGCGTCATACAGCCCGGCGGCCACGACTACGAGCGACTGGGCGCGCTCCGCGGGTTGCTCGATGCGCCGCGCCTGCAAAAGCCCCTGGGCGAGCCACTCGTGGCGACGCGGCTCCTCGGAAGCATTCATGCGCTGGGCCGCCCACACAAACGCCCCGCTGTGCCACGAGGGATCTTCCGACGACTCAATCAACGTGCGCAAGTCATCCCACGATACGAGATCGCGGCGCTCGACGCACTTACTAAGGACGACCAGTTCCAGGTCACTTCGGGCTCGCGCCTGCGGAATGTGCATTTCGCGAACGCGGTTGTAGGCATCGAGCGGGTCGATCTCGGCCAACGAGCGGATCACCCAAAAGCCACCTGTGCCCGATTGTTTTGACTTATCGAGCCACCCGTCGAGCAGCGTGCGGGCCAACGCCGTCTGCTCTCCATCGGAAAGCGCGGGCGGCAGCGTCGCCACCGCTTCGACCGGTTCATCGATGGCGGTCAACGTGAATGCGGCTTCTCGCTTGCTGGTGGGCAAGCCCATGCCCGTGAAGCGGAAGCCCGGCTTTTCGGCAAACACAAAGGCGCGGCCCCCGGGTATGCCTCTGAGCAAAAACTTTCCGCTTTGCCCGGTGATCGCTTCCACGCGCCCGTTACCATCGCCGGAGCTGAAGACGGTGACGCCCGCGACGGGCTGCCCTCGGCGATCGACCACTTTTCCAACGACCGCCGTCAAGCGCTCAAGCACGATATCCGGCGCGGCGACCATCGCCTCTTTCGCATCTTTGCCAATTTCGATCCAGCCGCTGCGGCCGGCAAGCATACCGACGTCCTCGACCACAATACGCGCAAACGCTTCCTCGACCAGCACGTCGGGCGTTGCGAACCGTCCTTCGTCGTCGGTAACCAAAATGTCTCGGCCATCGAACATCGTCTGCTGGTTTGAAATGCCTTGCCCCTCGCGCGCCGGGAGCTTTTGCCACATGCGCACCTCCGCGCCGGCGATCGGTTTGCCCGTCGAATCGACGACGCGACCTTTGATCGCCGCCGCCTCGATGCCGCTGACCCGCGAGAAGCCAATGGCAACGATCAAGCCGCAACGAAGTAAAAAGCGCAGCATGAATCGTCCTCTGGTTTGTCGGCCCAGAACCGCACGTCATCCGCAGCGACCATTGTATCGCACCCGCCCGCCGATGAGCTAGCGTCCAATGCGGTCATGGATCCTAACAGTCAGTTGCCGGCAGGGCTCGACACACGAACCACCTCGGATGTCTTGAGTTTGGCCGAGACGCCGTGTTTTTCTTGCAGTCAGGCTGCCATTATGGTCAGATGTGGCGAGGTGGAACTGGCAACGAATCTCGCACCCATAGCTGGAGTTGGAGATGATCAGCCTGCTTTCTTCAACGAGCCGATTCAAGGCCCGCATCGAACGTCTCATGCGATATCCTTTGGGCACGAGGCTTCCGGCGTCGGTGGCCGCCGTGTGCCTGTTTGCGATTGCTTGGTTCGGACGGGCCGACGCCACGTTTGCCGCGGACAAATCGGTCCGGCCGGACGCCGCTGCCGAGCCCAACGCGACGAAGACCGCGGACAATGCCGCAAACGGTGCGGCTCAAGATTCCAAACTGGTCACGCTCCACGGGCGCTGCGTGGATGGCGCCGACCGTTCCGCGATGGCGGGCATCCGCGTGCGGCTGTTCAAAGCCGAAGGTCGGACTGCGCCGATCGTTGAGGCGGCGCGCACGGTGACCGACGACGAAGGCCGGTTCGAATTCCCCGATGTCGTGTCGCCACGGCCGCATGACTCCGTCGACCAGTTGATCTACCTGCTATTCGCCGAAGCCGAGAATCGTCCGCTCGGGACCGGCGGCACGTGGACGCTGATGGAACGCGATCCCTTGAATCGAGAGATTCAGATTCTGCGCGACGCGACGACGTTCTCTGGCACGATCTTCAATGCGCGGGGCGAACCGATCGCCGGGGCCACGGTCGCCCAGTGGGATATGGACGGCCGAGCGGTGCCCGGCATGCTCTCGGCTATCACTGATGCCAACGGCCGCTTCGAGATCAAGCGAATCCCTGACTTTCAAAAAGCCTTTGGCCGCGAGTTCGCCGCTTCGTTCACCGTTTCGCATCCTGACTACGCCTTGACCGATATCAAGGTGCCGAAATTGCCGGCCGACCTCGAGGTCGTCCTCTCCGACGGCTGTATTGTGACGGGCACCGTTGCCGACCGCGTTACAGGCAAGCCGGCGGCAGGCGCCACCATCACGGCCATCGAGAGCACAAGTCTTGAAGAAACTCCGGTGGCGACTGGGGCCGATGGGCGGTTTCGAACGGTATTGGCCGAAGGCCACTATCACTTTCGCGTGGACGCTCGCGACCGGGTTGGTGTCGCGCTGGTCGATCGCGAATGCCTGGCCGGCGAAAAAGTCGATTTGCCCCCGTTTGAATTGATTGGCGGCGGTTTCATTTCCGGTCGCGTCCTTGATACCGCGACGCGTGAGCCGGTCGCGGAGTCGCGTGGCCAGCCGATTATGCTCGGCCTGACCGGCCCGACGCATCCACAAGGCAAGGTCCGTTCTCCGACACGCTTAACATCCGTCGACGCCGACGGCCGATTCACGCTGCGAGCCGCGCCAGGTGCGAATTTTCCGTACTGTGTGAACATTCGGGGCGACCGCATGGCGTGGGATACGCTCAAGCAGCCGCCGGTCGTGGTCGAAGAGGGCAAAACCACCGTCTACGACATGCTGATTACGCCACAGGTTCCGCCCGCCGATAAGCTGGCCGCCGCGAGAAAACTGGTCGCCTCGCTGCCGGCGGCGCCCGCCGAGCGAACGGAGCAGATACTGGTGGAATTCCGCAAGCTCAGCCGCACGGTCGACGAGACGGAGTTGTGGTGCATGCTCATGCGCGAGCTCGTCGCGGTCGGGCGACAGGCCGTGCCATCCTTATGCGCTGAACTGGATCGCGTGACCGAAGACCGCGCGCTGCGCCGGTTGGCATTCGCCTTGCGAGCGATCGGCGATGCGCGAGCCGTCCCCGCGCTGATTCGCGCGCTGCCGAAAACACTGCTTCCGGCTTCGAGCGACTATGGGCTTTTAATCAAAGATGCTGAACTCACCGCGTTCATGCAAAAGCACGATTTGAACCCCGGCCAGCAAGGAACGTATTTTGACCTGGGCAGGCCCGTCCGCGAGGTCTGTGGCGCACTCAGCAAACTGACCGGGCAAACGACCGATGACCCGGAGTTGTTTGGCATCATGCTCAGCGAAGATCCGCGGCGGCAAATCCTGCAACGCCGCATGTTCCTGCGCAACGCGCGGCGCTGGCAGGCGTGGTGGGAGGGACACTGGCGCGACTTGACCGAAGACGCCGCCTATCGAGAGGTCAAACTGAACGTTGTCGACGAGCCGCTACCCGCGGCTTCGAAAACGCTGAGCGCCCAGGCGCGGCTCAGCGAGGGCACAACCGGCGCCATTCTTTCTCCGGCGGCGCAGGGCGGCCAGCACGCCCGGTATTTTTGCGACCTCGATACCGGCTTCCAACCGCAGTGGCCGGCGAACATCGCCAAAGACGAGACTCAGTTCGATGAGCGGCAGCTTGCCGATTGGGCGGCGAAAAACGGCGTGGACTTGATGTGCGTTGCCTGCTTTGCGCCGGACAAGACGGAAACGTTTGTGCTGCGCGGCTTCGGCCTACAGGCTTGGGAGATCAGTCCGCGCGACGTGAGGAATCTCGACAAATTGGTGGCCGCCGGCAAGCTGCCCGAAGGACGTCCCGTCGGCGACCATTTGATGCACTACGACTCTGAGACGGAACAATATACTCCGGACGCGAATGCGGCGTTCCTTTATATCACCCGCGAAGGGAGCGTCGGCTTGATCGAGACGACCGACCGCGTCACGCGAACCGAGGATCTTACCGGTAGTCTTTTCCCCCCGCCTCGTGGCGTCGGCTTCTTCAAGGGGGTTCGATTCAATTTGAAGACGATCATTCCCTGACCATTCCCTGACCGCGCGACGCGAAACGACCGCCTCGCACATTTTAGTGAATTTGCTGAATCATAAAATCAGTTGGCTGCGGGCGCCGTTTGCGTTAGAATCGCTGTATGGAAGAGATCACGGCGATTTCGGAATCTGAAATCCTCGCCGATGCCATTGCGTCCGACCAAGGCGACCTGACAGCCGAGGTCGCGCAGGCTGTGTTGCGCTGGAAGTTCACAGACCAGGCAATCGCGCGGATGAACGACTTGGCCCAGCGCAACAGCAAGGGAACCATTACGGCACAGGAGCGACAAGATCTCGAGAAGTACCTCCGCGTCGGAAACCTGATCAACATCGTTCAGGCCAAGGCGCGTTTGTCGCTCAAGTCCGCCGGTCATTCGGACGCGTAAGCGATGGCACTCTCGCGTCGCCAGCGTGTGTGGGACCGAGCCGGCGGACGGTGTGAATATTGTCACTTGCCGCAAGAGTTTGATATTCAGCCCTTTCAGGTCGACCATATCCGCGCCCAAAAGCACGCCGGGCCGACGACGAGCAATAATCTCGCCCTGTCCTGTTTACCGTGCAACAGCTACAAGGGCGCCAATGTTGCCGGCTACGATCCAGAGAGCGACGAGCTGGAACCGCTCTTCAATCCACGTCTCGATGACTGGGATGAGCACTTCGCCTGGGACGGGCCGGTTCTTCGGGGCAAAACGCCCGTCGGCCGAACAACAATCGACGTGCTGCGCATCAATCTTCCCGAGCGCGTCGAACATCGGCGAATCCTAATAGAAGCCGGCGTCTTGAAGCTCGTCGAAGACTCGACCTGAGAAGCACGCAGATCTTTTGGTCGCAGGTTGCCATCCACGACGAGCTATTGTCCCGGCGTCTGGCCAGCGGCCTTGTGCAACCTGAATTCGACCATCAACGTCGCACCCGCCTTACAGTCGAGCAATTGGCCCGAGCGGTCAGGCGTGTAACCGGCAGGGCACTTTCTGTGGACGGCTCCAAGTCGGCGCAAGCCCGGTTCGACGAGTGCCCGCAGCTTTCCATGCTTGTCGCTGACAGGGCGCTCCACCTCGGCCACCGGCGGACGCCATGATCGGAAATGGAAATCGCTACGAACTGCGTCAGTGCCGATTTCGTCTGGACTCGGGCGATCATCAATCCACAAATCGACGTCAGGAATAGGCGTACCGGTATCATCATCGACAATCAAGACATCCAGGACGCACGCCCGCTGCAGCTCGAAGACGGCCGCTTTACTTGCGGGTTCGGCCCCGATCGTCAGTTTTTCGTTGGGATTCGTGACGAGATAGGGTGTGCCAGTGGCGGGGAGGAGTTCAATGTTGAAGTCGCCCTGCGGCAATCGGAGGGTGACTTCTCCCTGCTCACTGGTAGTTCGGCTGGCGCTGACTCCGACGCGAGAAGCGCCCACGTTAATACCAGGGGCGGGCTCTCCCGTGTCGCCAAAGACGACGCGCACTTTCGCATCCCGAACGGCCTGAAAAGTCAGTTGCAACTCGCCCGTCAGGATTGGGGAATGCCCCCCTAACTTAGGAAGTTGATCCGACGTCGTCGCCGCCCACACGTCCATTCTCGCGTAGTCCGGATGCCTGACATCAAACCGGAACAGACACTCAGGAGGCAGCCCGGTGAACTCGAACCTCCCCTCCGAATCGGTCGTGCGGATTTTCACGTCGGCCGGAACATCTTCCGGTTGGTTCAGCGCCGTCAATTCATAGACATCGGGCGACGACACGGTTCCCTGTGCAATCCCGTCGTGGATGCGCTCACACAGGCGCAGCTCAACTTTCACGCCCACAACGGGCCGACCCTGCTCGTCCACGATGCGGCCGGTGATGCTCGCGGCTGCCGAAAACTTGAGGTCAAGCTCGATCGGATCATTCAGCCAGAATCTCTGCGGTAAATCACCTGCTGGTAATAGATTGTCACGTTTTGGCCGTGGCGCCACGATCAACGCTTTTCGGGGACGCCAGGCAAAGGCATAGCCTTCGGCAACGCCAAGGACTTCAAAACTGCCCTGAGCGGTTCCCGCAGCATTCCGCTCGGGACGGGCGACCGGAAGCGGCGTCTCATGGAACGCATATTGGCCGTTCACGTCGGTGGTCGTTTCCGCGACTCGGCGGAAGTCTTCGTAAAGCGGCGAAAGTAGATAGACCTTTGCCTTCGCGATCGGCTCTCCCTTTTCGTTGCGAGCGACTCCACTGATCGTGACGGGATACGTGGAGACTTGCGATTCACCAATTGCTGGGCTGTGCGGCTCTGTTGTCACAGAAACCTTCTTCGGAGGAGGGGCTTGCGATTGATTTACGTCGGTCTGGGCTTGCGCGGGTGCGTGGCGAAATGTCGGCAGCAGGCAAGCGAGCAGGGCTGCCGACGCGATGCCAAGGCACGTTCCGCGCGATAACCGAGGCGAGCATTGGCGGGTGGAAACCAACATGGTCATTCTCCTTCTCCAAAACGTGCTGAGCCCCTGAAGTGAGTTCGTGCAACGAGCGGCCGGCATCGAGGCGCGGCTGATCACCTGGAAGAGCACTTCGGCGTATTCGGCGGCGGTGCGCCCGCTGAGCGTCATCGCGAGCTGGTCGCAGGCCAGCTCTCGCTCGAGCCAGATTCGGAAGCACGCCCAATGGGCCACAGGATGGAAGAAATAGATCATCCGGGCCAGCGCGGGAAACCAGCCCCACCACAGGTCGCGCCGCTTGACGTGGCCAAACTCGTGCAGCAGCACGTCGCACAGTTGCGCCGCATCGAGTTCCGCGGCCAACTCCCGCGGCAGCGCCAACACCGGGCGAAACAGGCCGCATACAAACGGGGCGCCGTGGCACTCGGTGAGAACGACGCGAGGAGGGCGCGACAGACCGAGACGCGCGGCCACGTGCTCGGCAGTTGCCAGCAGGCGAGGATTCGAGACAGGGACCGCTCGGTTCAAGAGCCGCCGTAGCCGCCAGTGCTGCGTCGCAAGCTGCCCGATCTGCCCGGCCACGCCGGCCATCCACAACAACACGAGCCACGAACGCCAAGTGAGCTGGCGGGGAAGATCGAACAGATCGGATTTGCGCATCGCGCGTTCGGGAGCCTCTTCGGGCGGGGCAAGCAGAGCATTCGTCGGCGCGCGGCGTGCCTCGTCGCGATGCTCGCTCGTCGCGGTCGTGCGGGGCATTAGCGCGGTCGCGTCTTGGCCTAAGAAACCAGGCAGCGGGATGGCGACGATCCACCACGGCATCAGCAGCAGCTTGATCGCCACGATCTGCCAGCACCAATAACGAAGCGCGGGGGCCGAACGCCGCAGCAGCCAGCAAACGCCTGCCACGATGCCCGCGAAAAGAGTCGATTGGAACACGATTGCGACGGCCAGCGAAGTGACCGACGCCGACCAGTCGTTGAAATCGGTGAGGCTCATGGCTTTTTCGATTCCTGGTCGAGCTTGCGGCAAATGCTCCGCAGCGTCTCCAGGTCTTTGGCAGACAGCCTTTGGGATTGGGATTGCGATCCGGCCAGGTAGGCGACGAGCGGCTCCGCGCTGCCGCCCAGCACGCCGTCGACAAAGCGGCCGATCAAGGCGGGCAACAGCTTTTGCTCGGCGATCGATGCGCGGAACTGCACGGGCGCCGCTCCGGGCACCCGAGCGATCAGCCCCTTCGCTTCCAGACGCTGAATGGTCTTCAACACGGTGGTGCGGCCCAGCGACCGTTCTTGGCGGATTGCGTCGGTGATCTGCCGTTCGGTGCAAGGTTGCTGCTGCCACACGAGCCGCAGCACTCGAATCTCCAACTCGCCGAGCGAAGGAATGTCTTTGGCCATCACGATCTTCCCGGTTCGGGTCGTTTACGGCAGCCGCCGTCATTGTGCGTAATTTACGGCGGCTGCCGTCAGGTGTCAAGAGGCCGTCTTCGCCAAAAACCCGATCCGGATGTCATCGTCATCGCGGGAGCGCGATCACCTTCGCTAACATGTCTTCGCAGGCTGTCAGCGGCGATCTCCTCAAGCAAATCGCCAACAGCCAGAACGCGCCTATGGCAGGTGCACCTCAGTCCTTGATTGACGCCGATTGCTTGACAAGAATCGGTCTATCTTTGCAGCAAGGAATGCCGAGTGACGCCTGATTCCAGCGATGCCATTCTCCATCACGGTACCACAATGCGGCGCGCCCGCGCAATCGAGGCGAACGGTCCAGACCCGATGTTCCGAGAACCTGGAAGCGAGCAACTTCCGCCGGCCGAGGGCTTCTCAACGGTGAGCAGCGACGCGCTTCAATGCACTACAGGCACACCAGAATTGGCGGCGCGCAACAAGGCGGTACTCTTCCCTGACGAGGGGGGCCCGGCTATCTTGGAAGTGATCGTTCCTGCGTGGATCATGGCGATTGTCTACACTGATCCAATCGCCGCTGGGCTAGCTCGTAGCGGCGAGATCCGATTTGATCCTGAAAGCGGACTAAATGAGCTGCGCGCCGAATGGCATAAGCTGACGAAGCGGGTGATCCAACTATGAAGAATCTGATTACAGACCTTCTTTCCGCTCCGTTGGGTTCCGGTTGGACGATCGAGCGATTGGCGGAGCAAGTGATCTTGGCGATCGCATTGCACGAACCAGAAGGGGAGCAGGCGTCCGTTGAGTTCGTTCTCGATGCCGTCACCGTCACCGACCGCCAATCACAGCGGCTAATGAGGCCCCTCGTGGCGTGCCTCGCCCAGAAGTCGGCGGCCGAAGAAGGAACAATACCCAGCCTCTATGAAGGCTGCCTAACGTTTCAACGACAGAGCCGCGGCGCTCCGGTGTGGGTTATTGGCGAGTTCAAAAACACGCCAGGTAAACGGTACGTCATATTACGCCGAAGCAAATCGCCGCCGCCCCACCGGCAGGCAGCAACGAGGCAAGTCGCTGTCGTGCCGCACGCCGATGATCGGCTAAGTGATTTGCCGCCGGCGAGCGCGCTAGGATAAGGCCGCTGATGCCAAGGGTTCTGTTAGCCTGGCCACGATGCTGGTTTGTCTTCCAAAAATATCGCTGCTTACGGGAGATTGAGCATGTTGACGATCGCGGGACGTCCCCATTCGACTGGCGATTTTTGCGACGGTGTGTCGCGGCGCGACCTGCTGCGCATCGGCACGCTGGCCGCGATGGGCACCCTCGGCGGCTGGACGTTGCCTGAGCTGTTGCGTGCTCAGTCGCTGGCCGGCCGCAAGTCGCCCAAATCGGTCATCGTGATCTACCTGGTGGGCGGACCGCCGCACCAGGATATGTTCGATCTCAAGCCGCTGGCCCCCAGCGAGATCGCGGGACCGTGGCGGCCGATCCAGACCAGCGTGCCCGGCTTCGAAATCTGCGAGGCGTTTCCCCAGTTGGCAAAGTTGGCCGACAAGTTGACGGTCATTCGCTCGCTCGTCGGCAATCAGCACGACCACGACGCGATTCAGGTCTACAACGGGCACGATCCGAAGAAGCCGAAGCCCTCGGGCGGCTGGCCGCAGTTCGGATCGGTGGTGTCGAAAGTGCAGGGACCGGCCCGCCGCGAATCTCCGCCGTATGTCAGCCTGTGCTATACCTGCACGCACGGCCCCTACAACGAACCCGGGCCGGGCTTTCTGGGCATGGCGCATTCGCCGCTGCGACCGCTGGGCGATACGCGACACGACATGGTGCTCAACGGTGTGACGTTGGATCGCCTGGCCGACCGGAAATCGCTGCTTGCGAGTTTCGATCTTCTGCGGCGCGACATCGATCAAACGTCGATGATGTCCGGTCTCGACGCCTTCACCGAACAGGCGATGGGACTGCTTACATCATCGAAGCTGGCCAACGCCCTCGACCTGTCGCAAGAAGACCCGCGCACCGTGGAGCGTTACGGCACCGGCGATCCGAAGATCATGATGGACGGCAACGGCGCCCCGCGCGTGCCGCAGAGCCTGCTGCTCGCCCGGCGATTGATCGAAGCGGGAGTGCGCGTCGTCACGCTGAACTATAGCAAGTGGGACTGGCACGGCGGCCTGAACGCCGAGGGCCGGGCGAACAATTCGATCTTTCTGCGGGAAGCCGAAGATTTTCCGGTGTTCGATCGCTGCGTCAGCGCGCTGGTCGAAGATCTGCACCTGCGGGGCCTGGCCGACGATTGCGCGGTGGTCATTTGGGGCGAATTTGGCCGGACGCCGAAGATCAGTCCGGCCGTGGGACGCGACCATTGGCCGCCGGTGAATTGCGCCTTAATGGCCGGCGGCGCCATGCGTCACGGACAGGTGATCGGCGCCACCGACCGCATCGCCGGCGAAGCCATCGCCCGGCCGGTGACCTTTGGAGAAGTCTACGCCACGCTGTTTAGGCATCTGGGCATCGACGCCAGCATCACGACGATCAACGATCTCAATGGTCGCCCGCAATACCTGGCGGAGGACCATGCGCAGCCGCTGGCGGAATTAACGGCTTAGGCTGCCTCGGTCGTCCGATCAATGAGGTATCACCGATTTCCTGCTTGTGCTTTCGCTCGAACACAGGTTCCGCAACTACCTCAAGTTGATCGTCAAAATCGGTGAGATCATGGCTGTCCCAAAAGCTGGCCATTTCGCGGATGGAAGAGGTCATTGGAAGTGGTGTTGTGCTTTTCATTTTTCTGGACACCGAAGATCTGTTCAATTGAGGGCCGCGATCGTTGAAGTTCCTGAGACGGCGGCATTTCTAATGTTTCACCGCTCCGAACACCGCGAAACAAAGGTTCTTGTGCAAAACTTCAACCTGCGCGAAACCAACGTCGCGCAGCAGGTCAAGCTGGTAGGCCAGCGTCTGTGGGGTGTCTTCCCGTTCGATATAGGCGAAGACCTCCTGCCGATAGGCATCGTCTCGCAGGCTCGTCAAATACTGGCCGTATCTCTGGCGCATGAGTTGCTCGACCGCCGGGAGAGAACTGACGACTAAATCGAAAATCCAAATCGAGCCGCCCGGTCGCAGCGCTTGGTGAAATGCTCGAAACACTTGCCGCCACTCGTCGTCGGTCCGCATGTGGTGCAGTACCGACGCGGCCAAGACAAGATCGAATTCGCGATCGGCAAGCGCGACTTCGCGGATATCGCCTTGGATGGCCGCGACGCGCCCCTTGGTGGCTTGCCGCACGCGTTGGGCCGCGCGGTCGAGCATCGGCTGGCTCAGGTCAATGAGCGTCACATCGAGATTGGCGAGATGCTCGAGCAGCTTGAGGGTATAGTTGCCGGCCCCGCAGCCCACGTCGAGCACACACCGGGCGTGGGGCGTGACGGCTGCCGCCGCTTCGGCCACCAGCGCCATCGCCAAGGGCGAATCGACGGTGGCCGACTGCCCGGTTTCCAGGTTTGAAAAGCGTTCGACATCGGCGTCGAAACGCGCGCGAATCTCCTCGACCGTTGATTTCATGAGTCACTCGGCTATCTTAAAGACAAGGATTGTGCCCGCCCCAGCCCCCCACCCACCGAGGCCCACGACATGCTTGGCCGCTGGCTGAGTTGGTTTGTCATTCTGGTACTGGCGGCTCCCGCCTCGGCGCGGCCGCCGCATAAGCAGAGTTTGCGACGGCATTATGGCGAATTGCTGCCAGCCAAACTCTTTGCCTGCTCCACCTGCCACCTTACCCGCGAGCAGGCCGACGATCCAGCCAGTTTCGATGTCGACTACCCGCCGCACAACGCGTTCGGCGTCCGGCTGAGTGAGCTCGGCGATCAACTCGAAGCCGCGGGTCAGCCATCGGACATTGCCAGCCGGCTCCGCGCGGTTGCCTCGGAAGATGCCGACGGAGACGGCGCTGCCAACGAGCTGGAGATTCTCTCGGGCCATGCACCGGGCATCGCCGCCGATCAGCCGACGGCCGACGACCTGGCCGCGATCGCGCGCCTCGCCCAGCAGTTTGCCGCTCGCCAGGCGGATTATCTTTGGACGCCGTTTCGGCCGGTCGAACGTCCGCCGACGCCCGTGGTTGACCGGCACGAGTGGCTTCGCAACCCGATCGATGCCTTTGTCGCCGAAGAGCATCAAAAGTACGGTTTGCAGCCGCGGCCCGAGACGCCGCGCCACGTGCTGCTGCGACGCGTCTATCTCGACCTCATCGGCTTGCCGCCCACGCGCAAGCAACTGCACCAGTTCTTAAACGATCATTCGCCGGACGCCTATGCCAAGGTCGTGCAAGAATTGCTGGCCAGTCCCCAATACGGCGAGCGATGGGGCCGGCATTGGATGGACGTCTGGCGTTACAGCGATTGGGCCGGCTGGAGCGACGGCAAGCAAATCCGCGACAGTCAGCCGCACATCTGGCGGTGGCGCGATTGGATCGTCGAATCGCTCAACGCCGATGTGAGTTACGACCAGATGCTGCGCGAGATGCTCGCGGCCGATGAACTATATCCTGGCGACACGGCGAAGCTGCGGGCGACGGGCTACCTGGTGCGCAACTACAAGATGCTCAGCCGCGAGACGTGGATGCAAGACACCGTGATGCACACCGCACAGGCCTTTTTGGGGCTGACGCTGGGCTGCGCTCGCTGCCACGATCACAGGTACGACGCGCTCGCGCAGGAAGAATACTATAGGTTTCGCGCGATTTTCGAGCCGCACCAGGTGCGCCTCGATCGGTTGCCGGGGCAACCAGACACGACGCAGGACGGGCTGGCGCGGGCCTACGATGCCGACGTGACCGTGGCCACGTATTTGTTCGAGCGGGGCGACGATCGCAAGCCCGACAAAGAGCACCCGCTCGCGCCGGGCGTGCCGTCGCTGTTGGGATCGATTGAGTTCAAGCCCGAGCCGGTGGCGCTGCCGCCGGCGGTTTACTATCCGGGATTGACGCCGTTCGTCCAGCAAGAAACCGTCGCCGCCGCCGAAGCGCAGGTTGCAAAAGCGCGAGCCGCGCTGGACGAGGCACGGGCGAAGTTCGCTCCCGGCCTTGTGCTGGGCAGCTCCGGCGCCCCAGCCACCGAGCCGGCGGCAATCGATCCGCTGGTTCGCGCGGTGGATGTCGTCGAACGATCATTGCGGGCGGCAGAAGGCGCGCTCGCTTCGACCCAGGCCCGCATCACCGCCGACAACGCCAGGTACGCTCAACCCCCAACTGCGAACGCCAACGACTTGGCGCTGACGGCGGGCAAGGTCGAGCGCGAAGCCGCCTGGTTAAAGGCCGATGCCGACATTGCTGTCGCCGAGCAACATCTGGCCTCGGCGCAAGACGCGCTTGCTCAGAAACCAGACGATGCGGCGGCAAAAAAAGCCATAGCCGACGCCGAAACGAAACTGGCCGACCTAAAACCGAAGCGCGACGCCGCCGACAAGGCCCGCGCCGACGCGTCGCCCAACTATTCGCCGCTCACTCCGGTTTATGCCAACACCAGCAGTGGGCGCCGCGCGGCGCTGGCCCGCTGGCTGACCGATCGCCGCAATCCGCTGGCTGCTCGGGTGGCCGTCAACCATCTTTGGCTGCGGCACTTCGGCCAGGCGCTGGTGCCCAGCACGTTCGACTTTGGGCAAAACGGCCAGCCGCCCACGAACCCCGCGCTGGTCGATTGGCTGGCCGCCGAATTGATGGAACCGAGCGTCGGGCCGCCGGCGCCGCCTTGGTCGATGAAGCATTTGCACTGGCTGATCGTGACCTCGGCGGCGTATCGCATGGCTTCGACGCCCGACGCGGCGAACGTGGCCATCGACCCCGACAATCGGCGCCTGTGGCGTACGAATTCGCGCCGCATGGAGGCCGAGTTGGTGCGCGACGGCGTATTCTTTGTGGCCGGATCGCTCGACACGACGCAGGGCGGCGCCGACATCGACTACCAGCTTGGTCTGAGCGTGCCGCGGCGGAGCATTTACTTTCGCCACGCTCAAGAAAAGCAGATGGAGTTTTTGAAGACGTTCGATTGCGCCGCGGTGACAGAGTGTTACGAGCGCAAGCAAAGCATCGTGCCGCAGCAGGCATTGGCGCTGGCTAACAGCGAATTGACGCTGGTGCAATCGCGCCGCCTCGCACGACGGCTGAATGAAGAGACGGGAAGCGACCCATCAGCATTTGCCAACGCGGCTTTTGAGCAGATCCTCTCGCGCCCCGCGACGGCTGAAGAGGTCGAAGTCTGCGCTGAGTTTATTCAAAAGCAGCAAGACTTTTTTGGTTCGAAGTCGGCCCAGGATGTGTCGGCCACGACTGATTTTAGCCAGCCGTCCGCCGATCCGGCGCTACGCGCTCGCGAAGATTTGGTGCATGCGTTGTTCAACCATCATGATTTTGTGACGATACGGTAGTGCGCCCCGGAGTGGATGACAGAAAGATTGTTGACAGAAAAATAAGAGCACTTTCACGCGATTTCGGTCGGCGATGATAAGGCGCCCCTCTCCTCATTTTTCTGTCAGCAATTCTTCTGTCATCGATCGACGTGCCGATAACCGACGACAGGTGAATCAAATGAATCAATGTCTATCAAGCTGCGGCCGCACTCGGCGGAGCTTCCTTGCCGACACCGGAATGGGGTTCACCGGTCTGGCGCTCGGCGCGCTGTTGTTCAAGGATGGGATTATTCGCGCAGACGAAAATGCGCCCAGCGAGGGACCAAAATCCGGCCCGCACCATCCGCCGAAGGCCAAAAGCGTCATCTGGATCTTTCTCTGCGGCGGCGTCAGCCACATGGAGAGCTTTGACATCAAGCCGGAACTCAACAAGTACGCCGGCAAGTCGATCGAAGATTCACCCTACCAATCGTTTCTCGATCCCGAGCGGATCAACAAAAACCTGGTCGGCATCAACCCCGCGCACATGCAGCGCAAGGAGCTGATGGGCTTGCAGACCGGCTACCGCAAATACGGCCAGTGCGGACTGGAAGTGGGCGACTGGTTCACACACGTCGGCACGTGCGCCGACGATCTGGCGATCGTCCGCTCGCTCTGGACGATTCACAACGATCACGGCACGCAACTTACCTGGCACACGGGCCGGCACCCACGCGAGGGCGCGTTTCCGACCATCGGTTCTTGGGTCAGTTACGGGCTGGGTTCGCTCAACGAAAACCTGCCCGACTACGTGGTGCTGGGAACCCCGACGGGCGACTGCTGCGGGGGCGAATGGACGCACGGCGCCGGTTATCTGGGGCCGGAATACGCCGGCGTGCGGCTTGACGTGGGGGCCAAAAACCCGCTGCCGTTTGTCGCGCCGGCGGGCGGTGGCGTGCTGCCCGAAGAGCAGGCCGCCGAATTCAGCTTGCTCGGCCGGCTGAACACGCTGGCCGGCATCGACTATCCGGACGACGCGGCGCTACGTGCGCGCATCAAGTCGTATGAGTTGGCCTTTGGTATGCAAACGGCGGTGCCCGAAACGCTCGACCTGGCCAAAGAAACCGTGGCCACGCAGCAACTTTACGGTCTCGACCAGGGACCGACGCAGGCGTTCGGGCGGCTGTGCTTGTCGGCGCGGCGGCTGGTCGAGCGGGGCGTGCGGTTCGTGCAGGTGTTTCACGGCGGAGGAGGAGGCGGCTCGTGGGACGCGCATTCGGAGATCAAATCGAACCACACCAACCTGGCGGCCCAAGTCGATAAGCCGATCGCCGGCTTGCTGACCGATCTGAAGCGCCGCGGCATGCTCGACGACACGCTGGTGGTGTGGGGCACCGAGTTTGGTCGCACGCCGGCGGCGCAGGGCACGGGCCGCGATCATCACCCCCAGGCGTTTTGCGCCTGGCTGGCCGGCGGCGGCATCAAGGGCGGCGTCGTCCACGGCAAGACCGATGAGATCGGCTTCCACGCCGTCGAGAACCGGCATTACGTGACCGACATCCACG
>DASVHB010000153.1:0-3902 GCA_036379195.1 Pirellulales bacterium | reverse complement strand
TACGCCGAACGAATGCTTCGCCGCTTCGGGCCCCACTACATCTTGCTGATGATGTGGGTCACCCGCCTGTCGGGCTCGATCGGCGGCCTGCTGGTGCTGTATTACGTCAACCTGTCGTTGACGTTGCCCGACGACATCCGGCTGCACTTTGCCATCGTGGCGCTGATGAGCGTGTCGGTGGCGGTGACATTGACGGTGCAACTGGCGATGTGGGAGACGCGGCATCTGCGCGAGGTGCTGCGACGGATCGCCTCGTCGCGTTTCATCGAGCCGCCATTGGCCGCGGCAGCCGGACGCGAGGCGGTCATCTTCGCCGGGCGGCATCACCGGCACGAGTCGTGGCTCGTGCCCGCCACCACGTTGGTTCCGCTGCTGATTTTTCTCAAGATGGCGGACAACGCGCCGCCGGCGGTCTTGATGAACATCAGCCTGGCGGCCTTCATGGGCACCGTCATGGCGCTCATGTCGACCTATTTCCTGATTGTGTCGTTCATGCGCCCGGTGATCGCCTATTTGCTTGAGCATGGCGTGGCGATCGAGTTCGATGCGCTGCCCGTGAGCAAGTTGCGGGGCAGGCTGAATATCTGCTTCGCCCTGATCATTTTGACGACGGCGTTGATGATCGGCACGCTGGCCAAACAGCGGGCGACCGATATTGTCAACCACCCCGAGTCGCAAGCCGAAGCGGTGGCCAATTTGCGGCACCACACGACGTACATCACCGTGGTGGCGGTGGGCATCGGCCTGATTTTTTCGACCGTGCTGGCCCAGTCGGTGGCGGTGCGCGTGGGCAGCCTGGTCGACACGATGAAGCGGGTGCAGGCCGGCGACCTGTCGGCCCGGCTCACGCCCACCGGCAATGACGAAATCGACATCGTCACGCGGCAATTCAACGCCATGGTCAGCCAGCTCGATCGCAACGATCATACGATCCGCGATCTGAACGCGAACCTGGGCAAGAAAGTCAAGCAGCGCACACGTCAGCTCTCGAAAAAGAAGCGCGAGCTGCAAAGCTCGCTGCGGCAGTTGCAAGAGCACGACCGGCTGAAGACGCAGTTCTTTTCCAATGTCAGCCACGAGCTGCGCACGCCGCTCACCATGATTCTGGCGCCGCTGGAGGACTTGCTGGGCAAACGAGGCCAGCAATTGCCGAAAGACGCGGCCTACATGCTCGACGTGGCGCTGGTGAATGGCCGGCGTCTGCTCGATCTGATTAACCGGTTGCTGGAGTTCTCGAAGCTCGAAGCGGGGCACGCGCGGCTCAACGTGGCGCCGGTTAACCTGCGCGAGTTAGTTGACGAGCTAGCCACCTCGGCCCGGCCTCTGGCCGAGCAGCGGCAAATTGAGCTGCGCGTCGAGCACGGTTCGGCAATGCCCGTCATCGGCGCCGACGCCGACAAAATGGACTCGGTGGTCACCAATCTGGTGTCGAACGCGCTCAAGTTCACACCGCCGGGCGGCATTGTCGAAATCAAAAGCCGCCTCGAGGGCGAGCGAATCTATGTTTCGGTCCGCGATTCGGGCATTGGCATCGCTCCGGAAGACCATGCCCGCGTGTTTGAGCGGTTTGTGCAGATCGACGGCTCAACGGCCCGCCGCTATTCGGGCACCGGCTTGGGTTTGTCGTTGGTCAAGGAACTGGTCGAGCTGCACGGCGGTGAGATTCGTCTCGACAGCGAAGCGGGCAAAGGCGCGACATTTACTTTTTGGGTGCCGGTCACCGAGCCGCCTTCGGAAGAGGTCCGCCAGGCCTCGTCGATGGCCCGCACCACCCGCTTCGCCGACCTGGTGGTATGCGAGCCAGACGCTCCCTCGGCCGACGAAGCGCCGCCCGCGGTGGCGGAGGGCGCTCCGACCATCCTGGTCGTCGACGATACGCCCGAGATGCGCCGGTTGCTGGCCGGCGTGCTGAGCGATCAATACACGGTGGCGACCGCCGAAGACGGCGAGCAAGGCTGCGCGCTGGCCGAAGAGATCATGCCCGATCTGATCATCTCCGACGTGATGATGCCCGTGACCGACGGCTATGAGTTCTGCCGCCGCGTCAAGCAGAATCCGGCGATGGCCCGCATTCCGTTCGTGCTGCTCACCGCCAAGGCCGACCGCACCATGAAAATCGAAGGTCTCGATATCGGGGCCGACGACTACCTGGTCAAGCCGTTCGACGCCGAAGAATTGCGCGCCCGCGTGCGTTCGCTGCTGCGTTTCCGGGCGTTGGACCGCAAGCTCGACGAGCGCAACGCCGAATTGGAGAAAACGCTCTCGGCGCTGCAAAACGCCCAAGCACAGATGTTGCAGATGGCGCATCTGGCGGGCATGACCGAGATCGCCACCGGCGTGCTCCACAACGTGGGCAATGTCTTGAACAACGTGAACATTTCGACCACGGTGCTCAGCGAGCGCATCCGCCAATTGCGGGTCGACGGTCTGGCCAAGGTGGCCGGGTTGATCGGCGAGCACTCCGACAATCTGCACGAGCTGCTGGGCGACGAGCGCCGCCGCAAGCAGCTCATGGAATACCTCAATACCCTCTCGGCGGCGATGGCGGCCGATCAGACCGAATTGCTCGGCGAGCTGAGCTTCCTGGTCGACAAGGTGCAGCATATTCGCAATATCATCGTCGCGGAGCAGCATTACGCCCGCCGCGTATCGTTCAAAGAACGTTGCGACCTGCGGGCGCTGATGGAAGACATTCTGCTGATGCACAGCCACTCGGTGGCCAAGTTCGAGGTAGAGCTGGTCCGCGATTTCGACGACTTGCCGCACGTGACGCTCGAGCGCTCGAAGCTGCTGCAAGTACTCGACAACCTGGTGAAGAACGCCGTCGAGTCGATGTCGGCCTGCGATACCAAGCGCGTGCTGACGGTGCAGATCAAAGCCGAATCGAAAGATCAGGTGCGGATTGCCGTGAGCGACACGGGAGGCGGCATCGACCCAGCGCACGCCAACCGGATCTTCAATTTCGGATTCACCACCAAACAATCGGGCAATGGCTTCGGGTTGCACTCGTCGGCCAATGCCATGTCGGAAATGGGCGGCGCGATCAGCGTTCACAGCGACGGAGTCGGCCTGGGGGCCACCTTCACACTGCTGTTGCCGTTGGTCGTCGAGGAAGAAGAGGCCCCGGCTTCGGCGACTGCCGGCCAAGAGCAGCCGATGTCGCTGAGCCAGGTTTGAACTTGAAGCAAACGGATGAATTCCGTTCTACCGAGGCACCAGGAACTATGAACGAGAAAGCTACCAACGCGAATCGCCGCATCCTGATTATCGACGACAACCAGGACATACACGCCGATTTCCGCAAAGTCTTCGATAGCACTCAGGCGGCGACATCAAAAATCGACCAGCTCGAAGCCGAACTGTTCGGCGGCGCGGACCAGGCCGACGGGTCGCAGTTGCAGGTCGAGGTCGATTCGGCGTTTCATGGCCAGCAAGGCATCGAAATGGCGCTCGAAGCGGCGCGGCAAGGCAAGCCCTATTACATGGCGTTTGTCGATGTGCGCATGCCGCCAGGCATCGATGGCATCCAGACGATCAAGGCCATTTGGAAAGAACTTCCCGACTTGCAGTGCGTCATCTGCACCGCGTATTCCGATTACGATTGGGGCGCGATCCATCGCGAGCTGGGCACCTCGAGCAATTTGTTGATCTTGAAAAAGCCGTTCGACGCCGTCGAGGTGCTGCAACTGGCTCAGGCCCTGGCCGAAAAAGCCGACCTGGCCCGCACCGCGAAGCAGTACCTCAGCGAGCTGGAGCGGCAGGTGCAGCAACTCGAGCAGGCCCGCACGGCGGCCGTCGCGGCCAGCCGCGCCAAAGGCGAATTTCTGGCCAACATGTCGCACGAGCTGCGCACACCGCTCAACGGCGTCATTGGCATGGGCCAGTTGCTCATGGACACGCCG
>DASVHB010000152.1:0-7915 GCA_036379195.1 Pirellulales bacterium | reverse complement strand
GTCTGTTCCGACGAAGTCTTTTTGCGGCGAGTAACGCTTGACATCACCGGCCTGCTGCCCACCGAACAGGAATACACCGCGTTTGTGGCCGACGCTGACGCGAACAAACGGGCCAAGCTCATCGATCGGCTGCTCGATCGTAAAGAGTTTTCTGAAATCTGGGCGATGAAGTGGGCCGAGCTGCTCACGATTCGCTCGACGCCGCAGGTGAGTGGCAAGTCGGCATTTCTCTACTCCAGTTGGTTGACGGCCCAGATTCAGAACAATGTGCCGCTGGACAAAATGGTGCAAGAGCTGCTCGGCGCCACCGGCGGCACGTTCAAAAACCCGCCGACCAACTACTACCAGATCGAGACCGACACGCTCAAAACGGCCGAGAATGTGGCTCAGGTGTTCATGGGCATTCGCACGCAATGCGCCCAGTGCCACAATCATCCGTTCGACCGCTGGACGATGAACGACTACTACAGCTTCGCGGCCTTCTTCTCGCAGATTGGCCGCAAGCAAGGCGAAGATTATCGAGAGATCGTGGTCTTCAATTCAGGCGGCGGCGAAGTGGCCCATCCGGTGGGCGGCCGCGCGATGCCGCCCAAGTATTTGGGCGGGCCGCAGCCCGAGGTGGCAGGCAAAGATCGCCGAGCGGTACTGGCCCAGTGGCTAGCCTCGCCCGAAAACCCCTACTTTGCCACCAGCGTGGCCAACCGCGTCTGGGACCATTTTTTCGGCGTCGGCATCGTGCAGCCGGTCGACGACATTCGCATCAGCAACCCGGCCAGCAACCCTGAACTGTTCAAAGCGCTGGGCGACAAGCTCACGTCGTACAACTACGATTTCAAGCAGCTTGTGCGCGACATCTGCAACTCGAAGACGTATCAGCGCTCCACCGAGCGCAACGCCAGCAACGAGGCCGATGAGCTGAATTTCGCGCATTCGCGCGTGCGGCGCATCCGGGCGGAAAGTTTGTTGGATTGCATCAGCGAAGCCACCGAGACGAAGGACAAGTTTCAGGGCTTGCCGCAGGGCGCCCGCGCGGTGCAAATTGCCGACGGCGGCACGAGCACCTATTTCTTGAACACCTTTGGCCGCTCAACGCGGGCCACGGTGTGCTCGTGCGAGGTAAAGACCGATCCCACGCTCTCGCAGTCGCTGCACATGATCAACGGCGACACGGTGGAAGGCAAAATCCGCGGCGGTGGGCTGATCGGGCGGCAGTTGGCCGCCGGAAAGGCACCCGACCAGGTGATCGAGTCGATTTACATTCGCTGCCTCTCGCGCAAGCCTTCGCCCGACGAGCTGGCAAAGCTGAAAGCCGCCGTCGCCGAAGAAAAGGAACCCCAAAAGGCCTTGGAAGACGTCTTCTGGGCCGTATTGAATTCACGCGAATTTGTCTTTAACCATTAGCTCACCGTAGACATCACGCTCCGCGTGATGCAGGCCGACGCCGCAGGCGTCGGGCTGCGTACAACGCGCATCACGCGGAGCGTGATGTCTACGGTGGCCGATTCGTAATCCACAACCGGGGCATCGCCCAGGCTCTGCCCCAGCCATCAAACACCAGCCTCCAACCACTCTCCTATGCGAGCGATCCCCATCACGCTCTGCGTTGTTCTGTCCGCGGCCGTCACCCGTGCCGACAATCCCAAAATCACCTACGCCGAGCACATTCAGGCGATCTTCCGCGAGCACTGTTTCACCTGCCACAGCCAGGACACCGCCAAGAGCGACTTGTCGCTCGACAACTACGCGGCGGCCATGCGGGGCGGCGCCAGCGGCGAAGTGATCGAGCCGGGCGATCCCGACAGTTCGCGGCTGTGGGCCTTGGTCTCGCACACCGAAAGCCCCGAAATGCCGCCACAGCAGCCCAAGCTGGCCGACGCCAAGCTGGCACTGATTAAGCAATGGATTGCCGGCGGAGCGTTGGAAAACGCCGGCGCCACCGCCAAAATCAAAAAGAAGCCGACCATCGACCTGGCGGTATCGGCGGGTTCCGGTAAGCCCACTGGGCCGGTGGCCATGCCCGAGGGGGGCAAGCTCAGCCTTCAGCCGATCGTGACTCCCTCGCGTCCCGGCGCGGTGACCGCCATCGCCAGTAGCCCCTGGGCGCCGCTCTTGGCCGTCGCCGGGCAAAAGCAGATCGTACTCTACCATTCGGACACGGCCGCGATGTTGGGCATACTGCCGTTCCCCGAAGGCGTGGCGCATACGCTGAAATTCAGCCGTACCGGTGCCTTGCTCCTGGCGGGCGGCGGACGCGGCGGCAAGCAGGGGCTGGCGGCCGTGTACGACGTGAAGACCGGCGAGCGGGTGTTTACCGTCGGCGATGAGCTGGACTGCGTATTAGGCGCCGACATCAACAACAATCATTCGCTGATCGCCCTGGGCGGCCCGCGCCGCGTCGTGCGCGTCTACTCCGCCGCCGACGGTGCTCTGGTCTACGAACTCAAAAAGCACACCGACTGGATCACCGCAGTCGAGTTCAGCCCCGATGGCGTGCTGTTGGCCACTGGCGATCGCAACGGCGGGCTGTTTGTCTGGGAAGCCGACACCGGCCGCGAATACCAGAATCTGGCCGGGCACACCGGCGGCGTCACCGACGTAAGCTGGCGCGACGACTCGAACGTGCTCGTCAGCGCGAGCGAAGACGGCACGCTGCGGCTGTGGGAGATGCAGAACGGCACGCAGGTCAAGAACTGGGGCGCGCACGGCGGCGGCGCGCTCTCCGTCGATTTCACGCACGACGGGCGGATGGTCTCGGCGGGCCGCGACAAGACCGCCAAAGTCTGGGACGCCAACGGCGGCCAGGTCCGTGCTTTCGAGGCCTTCGCCGACTTGGCGATGGAGGCGACGTTCACGCACGACGGCGCGCGGGTGGCGGCCGGCGATTGGACTGGCGAAATCCGCCTGTGGGACGTGGCCGACGGCAAGCTGATTAGCAAGCTGCTCAGCAATCCGCCCAAGCTCGAAGTTGCGGCCGGCGCCTCCGCGCCGGCTGCGGCCACCCCGCCGCCCGCAGCGCAATAAAGAGCCAATGAATCTGTAGGAAACGGACTCTGTGTCGTTCCGCGTGGCGCGATTAACTCCGGTGGCTGGGGCAGAGTGTAACGATGCCCCGGTGGTCCCGACTTGATGACTGGCAGCATGCCTGCCTTGCCGGACTGTGTTTGCCGGGCTACGATTTAAGTGGATAACCGCCGAGGACGTTGTCAATGACTCGCATCACCGTCGATAATCTGTTGCGCGAAAAGCTGTTGGATCTTGCGTCCCCGCTTGAACTTTGCGATGACGAGGGGCGCGTGCTCGCACATGTGACGCCAGTTAAGGCTTCTTGCGAGTACTTTCCGTCGGGGCCGCAAGTCAGCGCCGACGAGCTCCGTCGGCGCGCAGCATCGAATGAAAGGCGATACAGCACCAGCGAAGTTCTCAAGCATCTGGATTCTCTTTGATGTTCCGGATCCAATGACCATCGAGCAACTTCAAGCGGTCCATCAAGCAACGCCGTTCGTGCCCTTCACCATTCACCTGGCCGACGGGCGGGCGCTGCACGTGCCGCACCGCGATTTTCTGCTCCATTCGCCGCGCGGTCGAACCTTGTTCGTCTTTAGTGACGGCGAAGCTTTTAGCATCATCGATCTGCTGTTAGTCACCGAGCTTGAGGTTGGAAACGGCCAAGCCGCTCGTCGCCGGCGCGCCAAACGCGGGCCGAAGCGGAGCGCGTGATTGGTGAGCCGCTCAAATGAACCAGGACTGGCGATCTCGCATCACCATCGAGCCAGGCAAACGCGGCGGACGACCCTGCATTCGCGGAATGCGGATTACCGTACATGATTTGCTGTCGTATCTCGCGGCTGGCATGACCATCGACGAAGTTCTCGGCGACTTTCCCTATCTCTCGCTTGAGGACATCCGAGCTTGTTTTGCCTTTGCCGCCCAGCGGCCCGCATGGCGCTGATGCTCAGAGGGCTCATTGATGGGAACATCTTCGCCGAGCTTTAGGAAAATCGTCGAGCGGCGTTTCGAAGCCCGAATGCGCGATGAATTGCCGAAATTCGAGCGCGTGCATGACGCAATAAGTTTGGGAGAGCAAAACTACAGGCTGAATCTCACGGACGGCGTGGACTTGTATGTCGTTCTTTTTGCCGATTCGCGGCGTGACAAAGTCTGCACATCTATCGGGTGGGCGCGTCGTGGCGCTGATTTGCTCTGCTCATGTCGGTTCGAGGGGCCGGAGCATATCGACGATGCTGCTGGACAAATCTTCTGTTTATCATTTTTTTGGCGGCCGCACGCTTCCGACTGGATAATCACAAAGCGCGGTGACGATGCGCGGTGTCTGTCAGCCAGAAAGGCTGGCGATGTTTGCTTTTTGGACGGCGAAATCGAGCGGTGGATCTCGGATCACTCCGCGCTCTACGATTGCTCAATGGACGAACGCCAGCAACGGATTTACCCTGTGGTTGACCACATGTTCGCGCGTTTATTGGAACACGGCGTGCCCTATTTCGAGCAGCTCGCGGCCCGTGAGGGTGTGCCGTTGCGGTTGCGTCCGGAACGGTGATTTTCTCGGCGAGAACAGTTGTCTCGTCGCCGCTGCATTCAACTTGGTTATCACAATGGCAGCTATGGCGGTAGCAGTTGCGTTAGAACGCGACATTCCCGGAGTGGACTCGCCCCTGTTCAGTGAGCCGTTGTTTGCGGAAATGGATCGCATGAATGAGATGGCGGAAGCAGCGGGCGCGCGCCTGTTGGCGAGTTTCATTGGCACCGCCCCGGCGCAGTCACTCGGGTTCGAGGATGACGAGTTGCAGCAGCCAGCGACGCCCGTGGAATGGTTCGACGCGACCGAAGGATTGCGGTCGGTGGAGGCCATTCTGAAAGCCGTTCGCGAGCGCTCCGCAGACTACGACGACGATGTCCTCGCTGATCTCGACCAGGTCCGCCGCCTTTTGGAATCCGCGCGCGAGGCTGGCGTTCGGTTCAACCTCGAGATCGTACTTTAAGTCTTGGTACGGGGCGCCAAACCACGACCCTAGGCTATTGTTCGGCCCGGCCGCTCGAAGGACACCGCTTAACCCGCATTGCGCACCCGCTGACACCAACCCGAAGCGCAAGCGAGGACCGTGATTGAACTTGCCTCGCTTGCGCTTCGGGTTAGTGTGGGGCGCGCTGTTCGGCGGATCCGGGGGAAGGTGCGCAATGCGGGTTAAGAACGGCGACCGCACGCTCTACAACGGAATAGATTAGCTAAAAAGCTACCAAACCTCATTGCCCATAGGCGGGCCGGCTGGCAACTCGCCGCTCTGATAACCGCGGGGCAGTGCGGCCACGAGTTTGGCCAAGTTGTATTTATGGGGCCGGCGCTTGCGCAGCACGATTTCATTGGTCCTGGCGACAACTTCGACTTCATCGCCGATGGCCAGATGCGCCCGCTCCCAAAGACGCTTTGGTAGGCGGATGCCCTGGCTGCGGCCCCATTTGCGGATTCTTGAGATCATGGCTGAGCGCATCAAAAAAGCCAGCCGCAGCCGTCAGGCCGTGGCAGCGCGCCACGGGCCTTGAGGGCGACGGCTAGCGTCGTTTTGGATTGCCGTACGGCGTCCGCTCGACTACTCGCGGGGGCGCACGGCGCCGGTCAGACCGCTGTAGTCGGGCCGGTCGTCGGGGTGCCACAAGGGCACGCCCTGCTCGATCCGTCGGGCAAGCGCCTCAAGCTTGGCCTGCGAACCCGCCGGCGCGTCGGTCGGCACGAACTCTTCGGAAACACGCGGGGCGAAGTCCTCGTCGTGCCCGAACTGAATAATGGCATCGAATACGTTACGCATCTCTCAAACTCTCCCGTCACGATGGAACAATAGTACCGCCCCGACTGGTTCACGTTCACGGCAACCACGGGGTGCGATGCTCATGGCACCATCCCCGGCGGCCCGATTACCAGACCGTGCCAAGGCAAAACACTCGGGCCACAACCTAGTGCCATAGTTCGGCAACCGGCCCGGGGCGTTTGACCGCTGTGCAGGTGGAAGCCTGCGGCGATCCGCCCAACAAGAGCCGTGCCAGAACAAGGCGGGATGGCACCTGTGACCCAAAGCATGTTATTCTTACCACTCCGCACGAAATGTCAAGCATTTGGACGTAACAATCTGGCATCAACGAGGTTCGATGTGATCTGGCAGCAGCAATCGCTGACCGTGAGCCCCCGCCCGAGAGGCTTTCACTTGATTACCCGAGAGATCGTCGAAGCGCTGCCCGATCTCAAAAGAATCCGCGTGGGCCTGCTGCACGTCTTTATCCAGCACACTTCGGCCTCGGTTTCGATCAACGAAAACGCCGACCCCGACGTGCCGCGCGACCTGGAACGGTCGTTCAACGCCATCGCCCCGGAGGATTTCCCCTATATCCATACCTGCGAGGGGCCAGACGACATGCCGGCGCACGTGAAAGCGTCGCTCTTGGGCAGTTCGGTGACGGTGCCGATCGCCGAGGGCCGGCTATGCCTGGGCACCTGGCAGGGCATTTACCTGTGCGAGCATCGCAATCACGGTGGCCCGCGGCGGCTGGTGCTGACGGTGCAGGGGGAAGAGACATAGCCGGGAGTGATTGCGCAGTGCCACCGTAGACATCACGCTCCGCGTGATGCCAACGCCGAAGGCGTTCGGCTCCGTTGAACGGGCATCACGCGGAGCGTGATGTCTACGGTGGCCTAGCCGGCATGCCCCATCAGCTTGCGGAACTCGCTAAAGAGGTAGCTGCTGTCGTGCGGGCCGGCGGAAGCTTCCGGGTGATACTGCACGCTGAACGCCGGCAGATGCCGATGCCGCACGCCCTCGATCGTATCATCGTTCAGGTTACGGTGAGTGACCTCCAAGTCCGGCGGCAACGATGCCTCGTCGACGGCGAAGCCGTGATTCTGGCACGTGATCTCGACCGCGCCGGTGGCGTGATTCAACACCGGCTGGTTCGAGCCGCGATGCCCGAACTTGAGCTTAAATGTCTTCGCCCCGCAGGCCAGTGAAAGCAACTGATGCCCCAGGCAAATGCCGAACACCGGTGCCCGGCCCAGCACGCCGCGAATGGTTTCGACCGCGTAAGCAAGCGGCTCCGGGTCGCCGGGACCATTCGAGAGAAACACGCCATCGGGCTTTTGAGCCAGCACTTCGGCGGCGGTGGCCGTGCCGGGCAGCACCGTCACACGGCAGCCCTGCGAACGCAAGTGCCGGCCAATGTTCCACTTCATGCCATAATCGAGCGCTACGACGTGTGGCAGCGACGCGTCGTCTTGAATTGCGGCGTTGTCACCGGCCAGCGTGGCCCACGGGCTAAGCTCGTCGCGCCAAGCGGATGCGCTTTCGGGCACCACTTCGCGCACCAGGTCGCGGCCGACCAGGCCAGGACTGGCTTGGGCTTTGGCGACCAGGCTGGCGTCGTTCAGGTCGGTGGTGGAGAGCACGCCCCGCATGGCGCCGCGAATGCGCAGCCGGCGGACCAAGGCCCGCGTGTCGATACCGGCCAGTCCCACAACGCCCGCCGCCACCAAATAGTCGTGCAGACTGCCCGACGCCCTAAAGTTGCTCGTCTGGCGGCTCAGCTCGCGGACCACGAAACCGGCCAGATGCGGGCGGCTGCTTTCTACGTCTTCGGCGTTGACGCCATAGTTGCCGATTTCGGGATAGGTCATCGCCACAATCTGCCCGCGATAACTCGGGTCGGTGACGATTTCTTGATATCCGGTCATCGAGGTGTTGAAGCAGACTTCGCCGTCGACTTCCCCGGCGACGCCGAAGGAAACGCCGGTGTAAACCGTGCCGTCTTCCAAGGCCAGCTTGGCGGGTTGTGTCATGGGTTCGGAAATATGCGAGTTGTGGGCGTGTTGCCGTCGCTTTGATCGAGAAGCTACGTCTGTAGGGAACGCCCTCCGTGG
>DASVHB010000151.1:0-4575 GCA_036379195.1 Pirellulales bacterium | reverse complement strand
AAGTTTGGACGATCACGGCCTGATACTCTTTGCCGATCAACGCGCTGGGATCGATGATGTTCGACAAGATGTAGTCGAGATTCGCCCGGTTCGAGCCGGTGATATCTGGCCCCACCTTGCCGCCCACCGCAAACAACGTATGGCATTGTTGGCAGGTTTTGGCGAAGATGGCGCGGCCCAACGCCAAATCGGCGGCCTCGGCGCCCGGCTTGGCGAGCATGGCCTTGTATTGCTCCATCAACTGCCGCCGTTCGGCCGGCGTGTCGTTCACGGCGCCCCACACTTCGCTCAACCGCTCGTTGAGCCGAGGGTCTTTCAGATTGCGAATCTGGCGGATCAGCTCGCCGGAAAGATCGGTGGTCGCCACGCGCTTGTCAGCCACCGCGTCGAGCAGCGCGGCCGCGAATTCAGCCCGGGCGACCAGCGTGGCCAGAGCGTCGCGGCGCTCTTCGGCCGAGAACTCGGCGTAGGCGTCGAGAATGGTTTTGGCGGTGCGCGGATCGCTTTCGGCCGCCAACGCCCGCAGCGCCGCGCGGCGCACCGCCCCATCGGCGATTAAGCTTTGCAAGATGGGCGGCAGACGCGGATCGCGGGCCTTGACCAGCGCCGAGATGGCTTCTTCGCGCACCTTGACGGCGGCACGCTCGTCGGCGGCCACTTCTTCCAGCCGGCGATATGCCCGCTCGTCGCCAAAGGTCAGCGCCAAGGTCGTCGCCTGCGAGATAAGTCGAGCGTCGCCGCTGCGTAACAAACGATCGTAGTTCATCGGCCACTGCTTGGGCATCGCCACGCGCCGTTTGCCTTCCAACCCGCGATTGATTTCTTCCAGCATCGCGCGTTGGCTGTCCGCGCCAGTTGCCTGAGGCAGGCGGTCGATCACCACGGCCAGCGCCTCGGGCGTGGCAGATTGCGCCATGCGGCGGATCAGAAACCGCCGCACCTGTGGAATCTGGCAAACATCGAGCAGGACGGCGGCTTGTGACACGTCGTGCTCGACCACCGGCTCCGCCGCATACCAATCCATCAAGGGCAGATTGTGGTCGTCAGCATCTTCGGCGTGTTTTAAGAGCTGCCGCAGAATGGGCAGGCGTTCGTCGAGCGACAGACGGTCGGCCGCCGAGGCCAGATAGAGCCGCACGACCGGCGATGGATCGCTGGCAGCCAGCTCGGCAAGCCTGTGAAGCGTCTGTGCCGATGGATGGCGCTGTTCGAGTGCGAGCTGTATGGTCCAGCCGCGCACATAGGCGTCGTCGTCTTGCAATCCGCGGTCAGTTTCCGCCTCCGACAAGCCGCCGGTCGCATGCAACGCCCACAGGCCGCGCAGCCGCCGGGCCGGATCGGCATGCTCAAACGCCAGCTTCGCTAGCGACGGGCGAACTCCCTTTGCCCCGCGCTCTTGCAGCAGGCGGCGAGCGTGCCTCACAAACCATTCGTTGCGGTGCAGCAGCAGCTCGGCCAGCTCGGCGTCGCTTTTCTGGCGCAGGTAGACGCGCACCGGCTGGGCGTTTTGGTAACTGACTTTGAAGATACGCCCGTTGGTGCGGTCGTGCCCGTTCACATCGTGGTGATGGCACTGGTTTTTGTCGTACCAGTCGATCATGTACATCTGGCCGTCGGGGCCGTATTGCAGATTGATGATCTGCGACCAGGCGTCGTTGGCCAGCAGAAAATCGGGGGCGCGGTCGCCGACATAGCCCGACCCCTTCGGCGCAAGCTGGTCCTGGTTTAGCCGAGCGCCGTGAATGTTGTTCATGAAGAGTTGATTGCGATATCGCTCGGGCCAACTGCCGCCCAGGTAGATCATGGCGCCGGCATGAGCATGGCCTCCGCCCGCGGCGTCGGAACGGTTGTTGCCCGCGTGCGGATTGTCGCCCACCCAGTGCCGGTGCAAGGCGATGGTTTGGATGTCGGCGTAGGTGTAAGGATTAAAGTGCTGCCCGGCCTGCCGCTGATAACGCCCGCCCTGAACGAGGTGATACAGGTGCGGAATCACGCAGGCCGTCAGCAACGCCTGGCCCTGATCGTTGAAGTCGAGACCCCAGGGGTTGCTGGTGCCGTGGGCGAACACCTCAAACTCGTGCCGCGTGGGATGATAGCGCCAAACGCCGGCGTTGATCGGCACGCGCTGGGCGTCGGGCGTGCCCGGCTTGCCCACACGCGAATGCGTGAACACGCCGTGGCAGCCATAGAGCCAGCCATCGGGACCCCAGATGAACGAATTCAACGTCTCGTGCGTGTCTTCCGAACCCCAGCCATCGAGCAGCACCTGGGGCTTGGCGTCGGGCACGTCGTCGCCGTCGCGGTCAGGGATGAAAAGCAGATACGGCGCCATGCCCACCCACACGCCTCCAAAACCCAGCTCCAGACCGCTCACCAGGTTCAGCTTGTCGACGAAAACCTTGCGATGATCGAAGCGACCGTCGCCGTCTTCGTCTTCAAGAATCAGAATGCGATCGCGGGCCTCGGCTTCGCTCACGCGCCGCGGATACGAATACGCCTCGGCCACCCACAGCCGGCCGCGGTCGTCGATGGCTTGGGCGATCGGCTGCACCACATCGGGCTCGCCCGCGAACAGCGTGACGCGAAACCCCTCGGGCACAGTCATTGCTCGGGCGGCTTCTTCAGGCTCCAGCCCGGCGTTGGCGTAAGTATCGAGCGGGCGTGCTCCGGGCCGCGGCGGCGCCTTGGGCTGCTGTCGATGAAACCGGAAATTATCGAAATTCACATGGCCCCAGTGGCCGCTATGCTCGTCGACCACGCGAATAAAAACCTCTTGATTGGCGTGTTGGCGCAGGTCGATTGCCACCGGCTTCAGGCTTTCGGTCTCGTCGCCGCTGGCCTGAAAAATCACTTTGCCGCTGTCTTTGCGGACCAGCTCGACACGGGTTTCGCGGTGTGGCCCGCCGGCAATCAGAAAGCTGGCAAACGGGTGCGTCACGCGGAACGGTTTTGAACGCAGTACGCCTTGGGGCTGGTCGCCCTGCCGCTCGTAACCGCCGATCCAAAACCGCCCCTGGTGCTGGCTGCTCATGTCTTGCCGCCGTCGATGCACCGCGTCGCCCTCGATCGGTTGACCGGCGAAGGCATCGCCTTCGGGCAGCCAATCGGTCAGATCGCCGGTCTCGAAGTCGAGGTTCAGTGGCTTGCCCGAGGCATCGGTGGGCAACACACCTTCGCGGTCTTCGCCGCGCTCAGCGGCGTTCGCCGAATGAAAACTGAGAAACGCGACGGAGAGCAGCAGAAAGAAGACACGCGGGAACTTGCAGCGCATGAATGGCTCGTTCGGTGGATTTCGGGGGGCCAAGACAGCTTCCAGATTAACAAGCCGTCGCCCGAGGCGAAAGGAAAACGCCGTGAAAAGAGGCCGGCCCCCCGTCTTATCACGACAGCAGCCGATACTCCCAATGCCCGACCTCGTTGCGCTCGCGGGTCACGTGAAAGCTGCCGCCTAAAACTTCCGAGCGAACGTAACCATCATTGCCGGCAGTGACCTGCTTGAACTTCCGTTGCCCCCGGACAAAGAGTCGGAAATCGATTGTCTTGCCACGCGCGTCGATGGTCCAATACTCGCGGACGCCTGCCTTAAAGTATCGCTTGGCCAACTCGATGTTGTCTTTACGCACCGATGAGCGGCTGGTTACTTCCACCACCAGATCAGGCGCGCCCGAAACCTCGACGAAGCGCCCGCTGCCGCGAACTTTTTCGACATAACGCACCCGCCCTGAGCGAAGCGAATCCCATTGCTCATGATTTAAAATACACCGCGAATCACCTCGCCGCGGCTGAGCGGCAGCGGCCGGCCAAAACGGTCGTGATATTCGGTGTTCGGCGCGTAGCCGAGCGCGTGAAAGATGGTGGCGGTGAGATCTGCGGGGCTGGCTCGACCGTCTTTAGGATGCCCACCGAGCTTGTCGGAGGCGCCCAACACCTGCCCGCCGCGCACACCCCCGCCGGCCAAGGCCACCGAATAGACATAGCCCCAATGATCGCGCCCCGCCGCGGCGTTGATCTTGGGCGAGCGGCCAAACTCGCCCATCCAGACCACCAAGGTCTCATCGAGCAGCCCTCGTTGCGACAGGTCGTCCAGCAGTGCCGAGTAGGCCTGATCCATCGGCGGCATCAACACGGTTTTGAGTCGTGGGGCTTCGTTGTTGTGCGAGTCCCACACCGGGTTCGACGAGGGTTCATGAGCGCCGCGATACCAATTGACCTGCACCAGCGGTACGCCCGCCTCGATCAGCCGCCGACTTAGCAATACCGAATTGCCAAAGGACGTGCGCCCATAGCGCTCGCGCGTGGCGGCCGGTTCTTGTTCCAAATCAAACGCCTGCCGGGCGGGCGACGAACTCAGCAGATTGAACGCCTGTTGCTCGTGCCGGCTGAAATGGCCGATGATCGCGCCGCGCTCGCTCTGGTCGAGCCGTTGATTCACCAGCTCCAACAACGAACGCCGCGCGGCCAACCGGACGGGAGGTATCTCCGCGGGCAGATTAAAATCGTCAACGCGCGGCGAACCGGCCGAGGGATCGAACGACAGCAGCCAGGGGTCGGCGGCCCGACCTAAAAAGCCCGCGT